>JAAGZR010000144.1 GCA_024206155.1 Aliivibrio sp. | reverse complement strand
TTTTTTTGTTTTTCTTATCGCGATGTTAATTACATTGCTTTATTTAAAGACAAAATCCCTTATATTAAACAAGTTACTTCATAACAAACCAATACTCCTTACAGCACAAATAAGAATAAGAGATTTCTATGGCGACCATTAAAGACGTAGCAAAAGAAGCAGGCGTATCGATTGCGACGACATCACGAGTCATCAACAATTCTCCACACACCAGTGAAAAAGCGATTGTTGCTGTCAAAAATGCAATGGAGACACTAGGTTATCGCCCCAATTCAAACGCTCGTGCTTTAGTAAGTAAAACATCAAATACTATTGGTGTATTGGTTAATGATGTCTCTGCTCCTTTTTTTGGCTCTATGGTAAAAGCCATTGATACGGTTGCTAACGAACAAGGAAAACAGATTCTTATTGGTAATGGGTATCATGATGAAACCAAAGAAACAAACGCCATTGATTTGCTAATTAATAGCCGTTGTGAATCATTAGTGGTGCACAGTAAAGGGTTAAGTAATGACGTTCTAATTAAATTAGCGGATGAAGTTCCAGGAATGGTTCTTATTAATCGCTTTATTTCTGAAATTTCGTCTCGCTGCATTGCGCTTGATAATTACAAGGGCTCTTACCTTGCAATAGAGCACTTGATCCGACAAGGGCACCAACACATCGGTTATATCTGCTCAAGTCATGAGATTGATGATGCTTATGATCGTAAAGCCGGGTACTTACAAGCATTAGAAGATAATGGTATTAAAGTAAAAGAAGAATATATTGAATATGGCGAACCCGATGAAGAAGGCGGAGAGCAAGCCGTAATTAATTTAATTGCTAAGAATACTCCCATTACCGCTATCGCCACTTATAACGATTATATGGCCGCAGGATGCATGGCATTATTACAAGAAAACGGAATTCGTATCCCTGAAGACATGTCAGTCATTGGTTTTGATGATGGTCATATTGCTCGTTATATTTATCCTCGATTAACGACTATCCGTTACCCTATCCAAATCATGGCAAACCAAGCGGTACACTTATCTCTTAAGTTAGCCAGTCACGATACTGAAGAACAAACAGAACATAAATTATTTATTCCAATTTTAGTTCGTCGCTCTTCTGTTCGTTGTATTTCATCAAAGTGACATCAGCATTAAAAAAATAAAGGAATATGAGGCATATCCCTTTTTCGTTTCTAACCCTAAACAATAAACACTTGAGCTACTTATTTTTAATCTTGCAACACTCTGGCATTGCATGGCCTGAAAGTACTAATAGTCCAGCAAAGATCCCTAGGTTTTTAATGAAATTTTGCATCTCATGTGCACCTTCCAACCCGGAATAGTTCCAGAAGTCATGCAACGACACATTAATAACTAACACTAATCCAGCCAATAACAGGGCAACTATCCACGTAAAACGGTTTGCTATTAATAAAACAGCAGCACCAATTTGGAAGATACCTGCAAGCCCCAATAGGGCAGGTATAAATGGCATATCATGCTTTTCCATTAATTGGATGTGCATATCCCATGACACAAATTTCATGATACCTGGAACTAAGAAATACAGTGCCAGAAGTACACGACCTGCGGTTAGTAATAGAGTATTCATTTAATCAATCCCTATGAATTAAAGTGCAACACCATTAACTGATAATTTCACATCAATATTGCCTTTCACTGCATTTGAATATGGGCAGACTTGGTGTGCTGTTTTCACTAATTGTTGAGCTTGTTCTTCATCTAATTCTAACATTACTGCTAAAGCAACCGTTAACGCAAAGCCACCGGTAGTATTTGGACCGATACCCACCTCAGCTGATACTGGCGCTTGAGTCAGTTTGATTTTCATCTCACGAGCCACGTGTAGAATTGCATTTGAGAAACATGCTGAATAACCAGCAGCAAACAGTTGCTCAGGATTAGTCGCTTCACCTGTTCCACCCATCTCTTTTGGGTAGCTTAGCGCAAGATCAAGCATGTTATCGTCAGTCGTTACTTGGCCATTACGTCCTGCTGAAGCGGTTGCTGTTGTTGTGTATAACGTTGTCATAATGATGTCCTTTTATTTCAAATACGATTCAAGATAATATTAATTGCCCACAATTTAATTGCGTGCAACTTAATTTCTGTAAGTATAATTCGATTCTTAGGTCAAATACAAGTATATTGTGCACAATGTATTTTCATAAGGTTCATTGAAATGACGAATTCAGTAGAAGAATGCAATCAAAATAACGTAGAAACTCCTCAATTATTACTTAAGAATCAAGTATGTTTTTCTCTGTATAGTGCATCAAACGCCATGATCCGAGCTTATCGTCCTTTATTAATCGAATTGGATTTAACCTACCCTCAATATCTCGCAATGATAGTTATTTGGGAAAAAAATGGCATTAATGTGAAAGATCTTGGTCACGATCTTCATTTAGATTCAGGCACTTTGACACCTTTACTTAAACGCTTAGAAACAAAAGGAGTTGTTACAAGAGAGCGTAGCAACCAAGATGAGCGTATTCGTTTAGTATATTTAACTGAGCAAGGAAGCGAGTTAAAAAACAAAGCACTCTCTGTGCCCAATGCTATTTTTTGCAAAAGCCAATTAGAGATTGAAGAGCTACAACAATTAAAAGCAACTTGTGAAGCGTTACTAACAAATCTAGAAAATAATTTTAAGTGATTTATTTCACATAATTATAAGCTCTTCTATCAATAACGAGCTTTTCAAGGCATTGATTTTTGATCATCTAGGAGTACACTGCGCAACACAGATGTATATAACTAGAGAAAAAAATGAAAAAAATCACTATTGCGCTTGCACTACTTATCACTTTAACTGGTTGTCAGGCTACTCAACGTCAAAATGCAACCACCGGTGAAACAGAAACAAACTCAGCTACCAAAGGCGCTCTTGCTGGTGTTCTTGCGGGTGTTGCTATTGGCCTTGCTAGCGGCGATAACGCAAAAGAGCGTCGTAAAAATGCACTTATTGGCGCTGCCGCTGGTGGTGCGGTTGGAGGCGGTGTTGGCTATTACTTTGATAGCCAAGAGAAAGCATTACGTAACGAGCTAAAAAGCTCTGGTGTTCAAGTTGAACGTGTGGGTGAAAACGAGTTGAAGCTAGTAATGGATAACGGCATTGGTTTTCAATCAAGCTCTTACCAATTAGATTCAAGTATTTACAATACATTAAATGGTGTTGCTCGTATTCTTGTTGAATACCCAGATACAGCTCTTCAAATTGACGGTCATACGGACAGTTCTGGCAATGCAACAAAAAACCAAACACTATCAGAGCAACGTGCTGATTCTGTTCGTACTTACCTAATCAAACAAAAAGTTGCAGCGGGACGTGTCCATGCTCGTGGCTACGGTGAGCGTTACCCTGTTTGTGATAATTCTACATCGAAAGGCCGTGCTTGTAATCGCCGTGTAGAAATCACTATTCTTCCGCTTAAGTAATTGTTAATAAAAATAAAATAACAAGTTAGCTGTACATAAACACAGTTACTTATTGGCTTTTCAGTATTTACTGTTATAGAATCAAAAATCCCCCAAGATGTTAAGCATCAAGGGGGATTTTTATTTGAAGGCTAAATTCTATTTCTTATTGAACTGCGTCTTCTATTTTATCGACAACAAGATCTTTCCCATCAACGATAGTTTCTTGTACTTTCTCAAAGGCATCCGAATCCATAACATTTTGAACTTCATCGCCATAGTTCATACCAATATAAATTCCTAACGCGATGAACAGTAATGCAAATATTTTAAACATAATCACTTATCTCAATAATTAAGCCTTCATTTTACAAAAGAATTCTTAGAAAACCTATGGCAAATTTCAGTACTCATTTAAATGTTGCCGCATTGGCATCAGGTGTGACTTCCGCTGCCCTATTGTCAGCAAATCACATCGAACTTAATACCGCGTTATGGTTATGGTTTTTAGGCACTATTGGTGGCCTATTACCTGATATCGACTCTGATAATTCAACCTCGTTAGATATCATATTTAATCTATTTACTATTTGTATCGTACTGCTAAGTATCCGTTACTTTACTAGTGATGCTATCGATGAAAGGCAGTTTTTACTTCTCATTGGTTTACCTGTTGTGATTCATCTGTTTATCAAATTCGGCATCCGTAATGTATTTGAATGGCAGACTATTCATCGCGGGATCTGTCACTCTTTATTGTTTCTGTTATTTTGTGGCTTACTCACGACGAATATTACCTGTTTTATTCTCAAAGATGACGTTAAAGGCTGGGATCATATTGCTTGGCTTTCTGGGGCATTTGTTTTCGCTGGTGGGGTAGTTCATTTGCTTTTAGATGAGCTCTACAGTGTTGATTTAGCAAACGTTCGTATCAAACGTTCCTTTGGCTCAGCCTTAAAACTAACCGATTTTTCTAATCGACCTTTGTCTGCTTTGTTTATTTTAGCCAGTGCGATACTCTTTTGGTTTGCGCCACCGGCTAACTCAACTATTATCGCATTAAGTGATTGGCGTTTCTTTAAATTGTGGTAATAAGCCACTAGCACAAATAAAAAAGCACAAGAACTTTTCAACTCTTGTGCTTTTATTAACTCATTACTTCATGCAATTACAAAGTAAATCGAGCAACTAGTTCAGACAACTCGTTTGCTTTCTGATTCAACAAAATACCACCAGCACTATTCTGACTCGCTAGCTCTGCTGACTCTGAACTTTGATCTGATACAGAAACAATACGCTCAGAAATTTCTTGGCCTACAATGCTCTGCTCTTGCGTTGCCGTTGCAATTAATGAGTTCATTTCCATAATAGTATTTACTGATAGTAAAATATGACCTAATGATTCAGAAGCCGCTACCGCTTTATTTACAGTCAATGTACTGAAGTTTTTGCTTGTTTCCATAACCTGAACAGCAGAATCAGAGCCTGACTTCAACGCCTCAATACGTTGATGTATTTGCGCAGTGCTCTCTTGAGTACGGCTCGCTAACTTACGGACTTCATCGGCAACAACGGCAAAACCACGCCCTTGCTCACCCGCCCTTGCAGCTTCAATTGCCGCATTTAAAGCCAACAAATTAGTTTGCTCTGCAATATCTTGAATTACAGATAAAGTACTTGCGATGTTCTGCACATCACCTTCTAGCTTCGAGATAACATTGCTTGCTTCATCGAGTTCTGCAGCTAATGTTTTCACTGACTCTGACGCCTCATTTACGGTTTTCATTGCCACTTGAGCATTATTATCCGCATCTTGAGCTGAATTTGCCGCTTGCTCTGCGTTTGAGGAAATTTCATGCGATGATGTGGTTAACTCGGTCATCGCCGTCGCAATTTGCTCCGTTTCTGAACGCTGATTAGTAACAACTGCATTCACTTGAGCTGAACGCTCTGACATATT
>JAAGZR010000786.1 GCA_024206155.1 Aliivibrio sp. | reverse complement strand
ATATCGCAGAAGTCGTGTTCCTCCTGCGACATTTCCTCATTACATATTTCGCATTGCTGCATTAGAAAGGCAGATCGTCTGCAGGCGCAGCTTGCCCCACCGGAGCAGCTTGCATTGGTTGGTCTTGTCTTGGTGCTGCAGCGACATTTTCGCCATTAGTCCAAACAACTTGAACATTACCTAGGTAAGTTTTCTTTTGTTTAGCCTCGCGCTCTTCTTTTGATTGTGCTACAACTACCGGACCTTGATTCCCAAACTGATCTGCTTCGTCATTTAATGTAATTGTAATAGGTAAATACTTACCTTTCTTACCAATGATTACTTTATCTTTCGGGATTTCCGATAAATTGATACTCGTTTTAATTATACTCGCCATTATGTATATTGATTTAACTGATTAAACATTCTTTGCAACTGATCTTTAGTTGCGCCGCTATTCCGCCTTAAGTTGTCTACGGCTTTAACATGGTTTTGATTAGCGTAAAAGTTATCTAAACTAGTTTCTAATCCTGTTACTGTACATACTTTGGTTCTTGGTGTTACGGTTTTTCTTCTTGCCATTGTTATAATGTTTGATTAATAAAAAATTGTTGAGGATCGAAACCCTCTGATTGATAAAATAATTTATATTGTTCTGCTGCTCTTTGTACTTTGTCTTTACCGCGCTCATAAAACTCAGGCGAGCAGTCGAATATGCCTAGTTGATGAGTTGTTTTGTCAATAACTATAAAAACAAATTCATAGCCAAATAACTTGCTGTAAATGTAAGCTTGACTGTCGTAGTTGTACTTAGAAGCTGACCAACGAAATTTATTAAGATCTGCAGTAGTCTTTAGATCAATAATAAGCTTCTCATCGTGATTAACAATATCAGCTTTACCTTTCCAGTTTAAACCTTCAAGCTCTGTAATACCTGGTTTTTCATATTCTACATTTATACCACGTATCAAATCTT
>JAAGZR010000785.1 GCA_024206155.1 Aliivibrio sp. | reverse complement strand
CTCACAAGGTAGGTTTGTCATGTTGGCACAAAGCGTTGAGATCCTATTATCAAGGCCTTTTGCTTTCATTTTTTGCATTAAAGCGTCTAGGGCAAACTCTTCATTATCTACCGCTGTGATTGTAGCTTGGGTATTCTCCGCTAATACCTGAGTCGCAATACCTTGCCCACAACCAATTTCCAGTATGGAATCAATTTGGTTCGGTACTATATTTAGTGCTTTTAACGTATCTGCTTTACTGCCTGGCCCCCACGCTTCTAACGCTTCAAATACCAAGTTAAAGTCTTGCATATAACGTTCGTGTTCATTCATGTCTTTTGATAACCACTTTAATCTCATGGCTTGTTTTTCATCAAACCCTTGTTTTATCAACCAGTCTAAATGTGCTGTAGGTGCTTGTTGTTCAATGGTTTGATGCCACTCTCTCATGGAGTTCTTACCAAGCATTGAGGATAGAAGCTCTCTCGCTTTTTGTTTCTTTGCGATTTCATCATCTAATACGTCTAACCTTTGCAGTAGCAGCTCTCTGTCTATTTTTGCCTCTAAACAAGCCTGACACTCTTTGAGTGATAAGCCTCCTGCTTGTAGTTGCTGCAATAGCACCAGACGCTGAAGATCGTTTTCTGAATAGCTGCGATAACCATTGGCTTGCCGCTTTGCTGAAATCAAGCCTAACTTTTCGTAATACAACAAGGTTGAGCGGCTTAATCCCACGTGCTGTGCTAATTCAGAAATACGATACATAAACTCTTCCTCTTGGTTGATAACAAACACTATAAACTATGAAGCTTTAGACAGGTCAAGCGTTCACTCTTTTTAATACAAAAATAGACCCATTTATGTTTCAATCTCTTCATGCTTTTAAATCAGAGACAGTTATGACTATTGAAAAGTTTGAATCTATTTATCAACGAGCGGCACAGCGTAAAGGTGGGAACGCACAACTAGAGCTGATGCTACATAAGCCATTATCACCAGAAGAATTAGCCGCGATTCCTGATGATCGTTGGCTAGCAGTATTTACAGAAAAGGTTTTTCAATGTGGAATTTCATGGAATGTAGTTCGTAAAAAATGGCCGGAATTTGAAGAGGTTTTCTTTCAATTTCGCATTCAGCCTTTATTACTACAGCCTGATGAGACTTGGGAAGAGAAAGCTAAAGACCCACGTATTATTCGTCATTTAACTAAGGTTATGACCATTCCTGCCAATGCCTTGATGATAAATATGGCAAGCCTTAGATACGGGTCATTTGGCCAAATGGTAGCAAAT
>JAAGZR010000784.1 GCA_024206155.1 Aliivibrio sp. | reverse complement strand
GTTACCTGAAATTGGTGTAATGAGGAATAAAAATGGATTTCATCTGGACGGGAAGTGAATATACCAGAACCGCTTTATCGCCACAACGTGAAAAGTATCACAGTTAATTGATTTATTTTTTGCTCCAAATCAATTCCGCTCGCTTCGCTTCACATTTTCCCATTCAGAGTCTAGTTCATTTAAATCACATTGCTCTATTTTTTTATTCTTTTTGGCGACGTTCGCTTCAATTTGACGAAAACGGCGCTCAAATTTATCATTTGCTTTACATAAAGCTTGCTCTGGATTTTTTCCTAAATGACGTGAAAAATTTACTGTAGCAAAAAGTAAATCCCCCAATTCTTCTTCCAGTTTGGCTTCATTTCTCGGCTTTTTCAGTGCCTCTTCTAACACCTCTGCCACTTCTTCATTTACTTTATCTGCAACTGGCTGTAATTCATCCCAATCAAAACCAACTTTAGCACACTGCTTCTGGATCTTATTTGCTCGTAATAAGCCCGGTAAAGCACTAGGAATCGAATCTAAGATACTCTGCTGTACTTGTGACGCGCTATCAAATTCTTCTTTCTCCAACCGTTCTTGTTGCTTAACTTTATCCCAATTCGCTGTTATCTCTTCTTCTGATGAGAACACTTCGTCTCCAAAGACATGTGGATGGCGACGAACCAACTTTTCATTTAGTGTATCTACTACACCATTAAAATCGAATAACCCCTCCTCTTTCGCCATTTGCGCATAAAAAATAACTTGGAATAGTAAATCCCCTAACTCTTCTTTTAAATTGCTCCAGTCCTTCTTATGAATCGCATCTACCACTTCATAAGTCTCTTCTATTGTATGGGGAATAATAGAATCAAACGTCTGCTTTCTATCCCACGGACAACCTGATTCTTTATCTCTTAATTGAGCCATTATTGAGAGTAACTGTTCAATGTTGTTTTGAGCGGCCATATCTATCCCTTCGATTTAAAAACAAAAAAAGCGGTGACCATTATAGTCACCGCTTTTTTAAAAATACATTCGCCTTAAATTAAGAAGGCTTTTTGTTAACTTAACCTAATAAGCTCATTGCCATGCTTGGCGCTTGTTTTGCTTGTGCCAAAATTGACGAACTTGATTGACTTAAAATTTGTGTCTTCGTTAAGTTTGTTGTCTCTTTAGCAAAATCAGTGTCTTTAATTTGGCTATTTGAATCCGTGATGTTTTCGTTAATGTTAGTTAAGTTTTTAACTGCACTTTCAAAACGGTTTTGGAATGCACCTAATGAAGCACGATTACCATCAACGTATTCTAGAGCGGCATCAATCACATCAATTGAACGCTGTGCACCACCAACGGTTGTTAAATTCATAGATGCAACAGTATCGTCGGACTCGCCACCCATTTTTAATTCATTCGCTAGAGAGCCATTGAATTCTAATGGTGAAGAAATTGTCTCACCTGACATAAACACTTGCAGTACGCCATCTTCAGTTACCGATGCGCTTAGCTCGTTCGTTTGACCGTTAATGTAAGTTGCTAATTCTTCAATATCATCACCTGCTTTTGCTGAGATGTTGATTTCTTGAGGATTACCGTTTTTATCATTGTATGTCACATTAAACTGAGTGTTTTCTGCACCTACTTTCCAATTGATATCACGACCTTCTTCAGCGAAGTAAGATTTACCACCCATTGTCGCTTCGTCAGCACGCATGCTGTTTAATGTCATTGCTACTGCTTCACCTGAATCAGCACCAATTTGGAAAGATTTTGTACCAAATTCGCCATTAATTAAACGAGTACCAGCAAAAGAAGTCGTTTCTGCAATACGGTTCAGCTCATCAGTTAGTGAACTTGCTTCTTCTTGCATTGCTTTACGATCTGCGTCTGTATTTGAACCATTCGCTGATTGAAGAGATAAATCACGTAAACGTTGAAGAACATTGGTTGTTTCTTTCATTGCGCCTTCTGCTGTTTGCGCAATTGACATACCGTCGTTAGCGTTACGGACCGCAACATCTAAACCACGAGTTTGTGCAGTCATACGATTTGAGATCTGCAGACCAGAAGCATCATCAGCGGCACTATTGATTTTTGAACCTGAAGACAATTTCTCCATTGAATCAGTTTGTGCAGCAGTTGCATTGTTCATGTAACGTTGCGCTGTCATTGCTGAGATGTTTGTATTTACTGAAATTGACATAATGTTTGCTCCGGTCGGCTTCACTTATTGTTATAGGATAGAAGCCTATAATTCATCGTTGATACCTATATTTACGGCCTGCCATTTCAGAACTTGAGATTTTTTTTCAACAAAAAAGCCGAATGCATTTAATTGCATTCAGCTTTAAAAGATAAATAATACTTATCAATAATTTAACACTGACTATTCAAGTAATAAATTTATTATGAAAGTCGTGTAGCTTCTATTACATCCTTCACTTGCTCTACTCGTGTGAGCAATCGAACCAAGATATCAGCATTAAAAACTTCAAGATCAAAGTCCATGATCAACAGCTGTTTCTTATGATCATTGCGACTCTTCATCCCAGAAACTTTCACTTTTTCATTGGCAAATAAACTGGTGAGATCTTTTAGCAAACCTGAACGATCCATTGCTGTCACACGTAGCGTCAGTATGTAAGAACCTTCAAAACCTGTGCCCCACACCGTGTCAATAATACGTTCAGCTGCATGATGGCGAAGTTCGTTTAATTGATCACAATCGCTACGGTGAACCGAAATACCACGCCCCTGTGTAATGTAGCCAGAAATTGGATCACCTGGGATCGGCTGACAACAACGAGCAAGGTGAGTCATTAGGTTATCAACCCCTTCAACGACAACCGCATCATTACGCTTTTTATTTTGCGCTTGAGCTTGTGCCTGTGCTTTAGCTTCTAACTCTTGCAGTTGTTCGAGTGCCTTTTGATCTTCTTGCTCAGCAGTCGGTTTATTCACTAACGCATTAATATGATTAATCACTTGGTTAATACGTAAGTCACCACTACCAACGCCTGCAAAAAGCTCATCTGTCGAGTTCACATTAAAACGCTTAAGTGCATAGCGCTCAGCGTCTTTTAATGTACCGCCAATCTTAGCAAGCTCTGTTTCTAAAATCTCTTTACCTGCATCAAGGTTCTTCTCTCGACTCTGCTTTCTGAACCATGCGTTAATTTTAGCGCGAGCACGGCCTGAGTTAACAAAACCTAATGTTGGGTTTAACCAATCTCGTGATGGGTTCGGCTCTTTTTGTGTGATAATTTCAACTTGATCACCCATGCTCAATTGATGCGTAAATGGAACTATTCGTCCCCCTACTTTTGCACCAATGCAACGATGTCCGACTTCTGAGTGTATGTGATACGCAAAATCTAACGGTGTTGCGCCCATTGGTAAATCGACAACATCACCACGAGGCGTAAAGGCATAAACACGATCATCAAACACTTGACTGCGAAGCTCATCCAGCATTTCGCCAGAATCAGACATCTCTTCTTGCCAATCAAGCAGCTTACGTAACCATGTAATTTTTTCGTCGTAACCACTGCGACTGCTGTTTGATGAGCCTTCTTTGTATTTCCAGTGCGCGGCAACGCCTAGCTCTGAGTCTTCATGCATATCCTTGGTACGGATCTGGATTTCAATCGTCTTCCCTTCTGGACCTAATACCACTGTATGAATAGACTGATACCCATTAGGTTTAGGGTTCGCTACATAATCATCAAATTCACTTGGTAGATGTTTAAATTTGGTATGAACAACACCAAGAGCCGCATAACAATCTTGCAGTTTGTCAGCAATAATGCGAACCGCACGCACATCAAATAACTCATCAAATGCTAAGTTTTTCTTCTGCATTTTGCGCCAAATACTGTAGATATGTTTTGGTCGCCCACTCACTTCTGCATTGATGTTGTACTCTTGCATTTCATCACTGAGTCCTGTGACAAAATCCTCGATATACTGTTCACGAACAATGCGCCTCTCAGATAACTGCTTAGCTATTTTTTTATAAGTATCAGGATGTTGGTAACGAAAGGAG
>JAAGZR010000783.1 GCA_024206155.1 Aliivibrio sp. | reverse complement strand
TTTTGCTCACGGTCACACTAGAGACATAAGCTCCAATTCAGCCATGTTTTTCAATACTTCTTAGCATGTCTCATGATCGTGAGCTAACAGCAACCCTAGCTCACGGTCACACTAGAGACATAAGCTCCATTTTGGCTATGTTTTTTAATATTTTGATTTTTCTTCGTGGCCGTGCTATCATTTAAGAAATCAACGCCACTGCCTATGCCATCTGAAACTCGAAACTGGTACTACAACACTGACCCGACAGCGCTTGTTAGAGCTTTCGCGGTTGGTGGGATAATATTAGCGCCGATCGGCCTAATGATTGGGGTCTTCTATCTTTACTATCGAGCATGCAAGTTTGCTTGGAATAGAGTTATTAACCCTCTTCTAGGTAATCCTTACGTCAAACCTGTTTCCTTCTTGTCAGAAGAAACAAGCTCTAGCGCTTGTGAGTTTGATTCGTACAAGGAAGTTCACAAGCGATTAGCCTACAAGATACTTGCCAAATAGGTCTCATCAGGCTATAGTAAACACATCAACCAAAGGAGCTAACTCCCATGACCAAGCGCAATCAAAACAAGATCCAAGCTATCCTCGATCTTGCTTCTGTCGCCGAACAGGTAGAAGGCCTTAACTGGTACAAAAATGCCTTAGAGGTCGCCGAGCAGCTGGGAGAATCTTATGATTTAGGTGGTCGCTTAAAAGCTATCGGCGTTCTGGCCGCTCTGTCGCCTCGCAACCGCTGGGAAAGAAATATTCAGGATGCTGAGCAATTAATCGATGCTTACACTACTGGGGGCCCTCAGGAGGCTGCGCTAATCAAGGTTTGCACCTTCGGCGCTAACAAAAAAAAGGCGATTAGCATTCTAGAGTTACGACACGCCAGCGAGACTGATATCTTAGCTATTCTTTCAGGCCCTAAAGTTCAAGAGTTCTACCGCTGCATTTTTGGCTCAGACGATGTCTGTATCGACGGCCATGCTTATTGCATTTGGAACGGGTGCCGCACCGGCTTAGCTAACGTCCCTAAAATCGGTGTTAAGCTTCGCCGCCAAATTAAAGAAGATTATCGGGCCGTCGCTGAAAAAAATAATCTATCAGGGTTTCAAGTACAAGCGATCACCTGGCTTACTTATCGTCGGCTCCATGGTATCAGCAAGTAGCATCAACTAAGCCACAATCAACACATCAACTAAGGAGACAATTATGACCCAAACCCAAGCGATTAACCTGCTCAATGAACTAACCTACGGTGAAATTCGTGAACAATTAGATTTAGCCGGTGTTAACGGAATTAGCGAGTTAGATAATCAACAGATCTACTCACTAGCTATTGATTACTTAACTGATTACTAAGTATTAGTACCTATTGACTACTAGGAGCCAATGTGCTCCTTTTTTAATGGGTATAAATACCCCTTGACAAAATGATGAT
>JAAGZR010000782.1 GCA_024206155.1 Aliivibrio sp. | reverse complement strand
TGGGGCTTCTCTGATGCTCTAGGTCCTCTACTTTATGCAGAAGATCAAGGCGACCCGTTCTCTGGTCACGGTGGTTCTCATCATGCTAAGCACGTTTCTCCAGAAACACTGCAACTGATTGATGCTGAAATCCGTACTATCATTGATCGCAACTATGCACGTGCAAGACAGATCCTTGAAGACAACATGGATATCATGCACTCAATGAAAGATGCGTTAATGAAGTTTGAAACCATTGATGCAGGTCAGATTGATGACTTAATGGATCGTAAAGCTGATATTCGTGAGCCGCAAGGTTGGGGCGATAATAATCCACAACCTGAATCGAAAGCTGAAGCTCCAGCAGAAAAAGAACAAACAGAATCAAAAGCAGAAGAGAAGGTTGAAGAAACAAAAGAGCAACCAACTCCAACTGATGATACAAAAAACGATTCTGAATCATCTGAAAAATAAGATGAAGTAAGATAAATTAAACCCCGAGTTATGCTCGGGGTTTTTGTATTTAAAAGGACTGATCATGAAATTGGTAAGCAAAGAGAAAACGTTATTATTAGATCGCTCACATGTAATGGGCATTCTTAATGTAACGCCTGACTCTTTTTCTGATGGCGGTAAATTTACTCATTTAGATACAGCGCTAAAGCAAGCTGAAAAAATGGTAAATTCAGGTGTCAGCTTTATTGATATTGGTGGTGAGTCGACAAGACCAGGGGCTCCTGATGTGGGCCTTCAGCAAGAGTTGGATCGTGTTATCCCTATTATTGAAGCGATAAACCAACGTTTTGATACTTGGATTTCAATTGATACAAGTAAAGCGATTGTGATGGATGAAGCGGTCAATGCAGGCGCTGATTTAATTAATGATGTGCGTGCGCTGCAAGAGCCAAATGCGCTAGAAATAGCAGCAAAAGCAAACGTTCCAGTGTGTTTGATGCACATGCAAGGTCAACCTAGAACCATGCAATCTAATCCTACCTATGATGACCTATTAGTTGATGTATCTTGCTTTCTTGAGGAAAGAGTATCAGCATGCCAATCGGTTGGTATCGCAAAAGATAAGTTAATTCTTGATCCTGGATTTGGATTTGGTAAAACCTTAGCGCATAATTACCAACTGCTTGCTGAATTAGAGCGTTTTCACCAATTAGGTTTTCCTATTTTGGCTGGGATGTCTCGTAAGTCAATGATTTTTAAATTACTAAATACAGAACCGCAAAATGCGGTGTCTGGTAGCTTGGCGTGCGCCACTATTGCAGCAATGAAGGGCGCTCAAATTATCCGAGTTCATGACTTTGAGCAAACGATGGACATCGTAAAAGTATGTCAGGCAACGTTAGAGCAGAGCGCTCGTTAGTAATCAATCAAACAAATTATTAAAATTAAAACATGGAGTATAACATGGCTGAGCGTAAATATTTTGGAACCGATGGGGTTCGTGGTCTGGTAGGCCAAGCGCCTATTACCCCTGATTTTGTTATGAAACTCGGTTGGGCTGCTGGA
>JAAGZR010000143.1 GCA_024206155.1 Aliivibrio sp. | reverse complement strand
ACGTTATCCTGTCACTTTAGAAAAAGAAGAAAATGCCTATCAAGCGCTAGTTGGGTTAACTTGGGCAAATGAAATCGGAAGCCGTGTCGTTTTAGAGTATTGGTTTGACAGTCGAGCATGGAGTAAAAAAGAGTGGAATAATGCGCTTACTGTAGCAACACCGTCATATCAACAAGGTTTTAATCATGTCAATATTGTTCAGCATAACATGATGTTTCATTGGAGTTTAGATACTAACGCATGGACAAGGTGGCAGTGGAGTAAAAATATCTCATGGTTAAGTAAGATTACCCCAACATTTGATGTCTTGTATTCACCAGAAGATAACGGAGTGATAGCAACGCAATGGTTAAATTATTTGCTTCATGATTCAGGTGATTCAAGTGTAGAAATGGAACTTGCCGCGCGTTTTTTGACAGGAAAAAGCGACTCAGCGTATGCAAATTTATCCGATAAGCATATGCTGTTATTGAATTTTAAAGGGCGATTTTAATGAGTGACCGAAAAGAAACGGTAATGCAATTAGTGAAAAGTTTACTTATCACCACAGTATTCTGTGTGGTTATCGCCATGATGACGATCAATATTTGGCCATCACCATTTTATGAGCACATCAGTATTAGTTTGGGTTATGGCTACAGTGCCGTTTTATGCTCATTTATATTGGAGAATAACTTTCCTACTTTAAAAAAGGCCTATTCCACCGTATTAGCCATGGTGCTTTCTATCACATTAGGTACGTTTCACGCGTCATTATGGCTAAATAAATATGACGATTTTGCAACCTTAGAAGCACTTCAACCCATCGTATTATTAGGGTTAATCTTTACTGTTATCTGTTTCTATTACTTTCACGCAACTGAGAAAACCATGTTAGCGGAGCAAGCGTTGGCACTCTCTAAACGTAAACAGCTAGAGCAAGAAAAGGCGCTAGTATTAAGCCAGTTAAGTCAGCTTCAAAGTCAAATTGAGCCACATTTTTTATTTAATACACTGGCAAATATCAGCGCGTTAATTGAGTTAGACAGCAACAAAGCAAAATTGATGTTAGAGAAGCTGACGGATTTACTTCGAGGATCGCTAAAAACAAATCGAAACCCATTAATTACTGTCGAGCAAGAAATTGAGTTATTAGATGCTTATTTATCGATTCAACAGATCCGTTTAGGGGATCGTTTAACGTATGACATTGATAATCAGATAATTGAGCCTATTTCTTTGCCGCCATTGTTAATTCAGCCTCTGGTTGAAAATGCCATTACTCACGGTATAGAGCCGAGTGCTCAGGGAGGAAGGCTTATGGTTCAGTTTAAGCAACAGAATAACCAGTTTATTGTTGTCATCTCGGATAATGGTATCGGGTTAGAATTGATGCCATCAAGTAAAGGACATGGAATGAGCTTAAATAATATCAAACAGCGATTGCATGATCTGTTCGACGGTAGTGCTTCCGTTCGTATCACTGAAAATAAAGAGGGTGGTGTAAATGCAGAGCTGATTATTTCATCTGATAAGCTGCTTCAACTAAACAAGGAATATTCATGAGTCAATCCATTACCGCCGTTATTGCCGATGATGAGCCACTATTACGCTTTCATTTAAAAAAAATGTTATCCGATCTTTGGTTTGATTTAGATATTGTGGCGGTATGTGCTAACGGTAAAGAAGCGCTTGATGCAATAGATCAACACCAACCGGATATTGCCTTTTTGGATATAAAAATGCCAGAGCTAGATGGCGTGGCATTGGCGGGAAAATTACAAAAAAGTACCATAGCGCCGTTAATTGTGTTCATTACCGCTTACGATGAATTTGCGGTAAAAGCGTTTGAAACCAATGCGATTGATTATGTGTTGAAACCTATATCTGAAACCAGACTTGAAGCTACCTGTGAAAAACTAAAACAAAGGTTAACTCAGCAAGATAAACACTCAAAGCCTAAACAAAATCAAGATGTATTAAGTGATCTTTTTGCTCAGATACAGCAATTATCTGCACAGCAACAACCAGAATATTTAAGCTGGATTAAAGCGTACAAAGGTGAGGATCTGCATTTGATTTCTGTTTCAGATGTTTTGTATTTTAAAGCTGAGGATAAATACGTTTCGGTTTATGCCAAGCAAAATGAAATCGATATAACGGAATTTCTTATTCGCAGTTCGCTAAAAGAGTTACAGCAAAAGATCAATCCTGATCATTTTTGGCAAATCCATCGTTCAAGCATCGTTAATGTCGCTCAAATTAAAAAAGTGAAAAAGGATTTACTTGGGCATTTGTGTGTTCATATTGGTGGTGTGAAATTACCCGTAAGTCGAAGTGCTCAAAGTTTATTTAAAGGGATGTGATAATGTAAAAAGTAACGCTCTATATCAATGAAAGTAATAAGCGCTAACGTCAATTCAGAGCCTAATTGTGTTGTTGGCTCAAGATTAATAATTAAGCACTCTACAGAGCGGTCAGTAATATGCTCAGGCAATGCCACTGCAGTAAAGTTCTTTAACAAAACGAAGTGTTTCTCGTTATCTTTACGCTCATAAGCAAACTCAGTGGCGTGCGATTCAAACAGAGGGATAACATCACCATTGATAATTTCTGGATTCTGTTTTCTTAGTAAGGGAAGGGCATCCATTGTTATCAAATGATCTAACATTAAATGAGTTGGATTATTACCCTTTAATAAAAGTCAGCCCTGATCACATCAGACACACGAAGATTTTGAATGATGAAGGCATGGAAGCGTTCAACCTTAAACAGCAAAAAACAGGAGTTGTGTATGAACTTAACTCCTTAAAAGCCAGCATTGATATGCTAAAAACCTTAGTCTCATTATTAAAAGGTAAATAAAGTAAAGATAGCCATAGGCTAAGACGATGTTTCAACAAAATATGCTACAGTGTGTAAATCTAAATATTAATAAGAGTCACTATCATGTCTAGCCTAGCTCAGTGGAGAAATCCCAAAACCTTTTTGATCTTAATTTCTATTGTTGTTCCTATTGCTTTCTCTACATGGAATGCACTTTTAAATAACTTTGTTATCGAAAAAGCCGCCTTTACTGGTGCAGATATTGGGTTATTGCAAAGTGTGCGTGAGATCCCAGGCTTTCTTGCATTTACCGCTGTATTCGTTCTTCTTTTTATTCGTGAGCAGAAGTTCATGATCCTCTCTTTGGTGATGTTAGCGGTAGGTGTTGCGATTACTGGGTTCTTCCCAAGCGTATATGGCTTATTGTGCACAACGTTATTGATGTCGGTAGGTTTCCACTATTTTGAAACCTTAAAACAGTCTCTATCACTGCAATGGTTAACCAAAGAAGAAGCGCCCGAAATGCTAGGGAAACTTATCTCTATCGGAGCGCTTGCTTCTTTGTGTACTTATGGCGTCTTATGGGTATTGCTTGAATTAGTGCAATTAGAGTTTAAATGGATTTACTTCATTGCTGGTTCTATTGCATTAATCGTGACGATCTTTATGTGGTTATCGTTTCCAAACTTTGAAACCGAAACTCAACAAACTAAGAAACTGGTACTACGTAAGCGTTATTGGTTGTATTACGCATTAACCTTTATGAGTGGTGCTCGTCGTCAGATCTTTATGGTGTTTGCTGGTTTTTTAATGGTGGAGAAGTTCGGTTATTCAGCTGCTGATATCACGTTATTATTTTTAGCAAACTATGCATTTAACTGGTTATTTGCCAAGAAGATAGGACGCTGGATTGGTGTAGTTGGTGAGCGCAAAGCATTAATGTTTGAATACATTGGTTTGATTTTTGTTTTTGTTGGTTATGCATTGGTACAAACCTCAGAAATGGCGGCAGCACTGTATATTATTGATCATCTGTTTTTTGCTCTTGCTCTAGCGATTAAAACCTATTTCCAAAAAATTGCGGACCCGGCTGATATGGCATCAACGGCTGGTGTGGCCTTTACCATTAATCACATTGCTGCCGTGGTTATTCCTGTGAGCTTTGGTGTGATATGGCTTGTGTCACCAGCAGCTGTGTTTTATGTCGGTGCTGGAATGGCCTTTATTTCATTATTATTGTCGTTAAATATTCCAGAAGCGCCACAAGAAGGAAACGAAACTCGCATTTTTAAATGGAACTGATTAAAGTAGAAAGACGACAACTACAGGGTGCAAGTCAAAGCGCCTAAAAAGGAATGCAGTATGAATGAGATTACTCATGATCCAGATAATAAATGTTATTTAATTGCCCTGGAAGGCGATGCGGCTGCAAAAGTTTACTATGAAAAGAAAGGTAATATTCTTGATGTAATAACTACGCGTATTCCAGATGAGTTGCAAGGTAAAGGTTATGGTAAAGTGATGATGGAGGCTTTTTTAACAGAAATCAAAGCCTCTAATTTATTGATTGTGCCTGTTTGCTCTTATGTGATTCATTACATAAATAAGAATACACAGTGGCAAGAATTGTTAGCAGAATAATTGAAACCTAGGTGGTAATCCCATCTAGGATTTTTATATTAAGAAATAAACTTAAGATAAACAGGGAAGGTATCATGGCATTACGTACATTTATTGAAAAACTAAACACTCAGCCTGAGTTGGTTGAATTTACCGAGACAATGGCTGTTATCGATCATAATTACGACTTTACGCCAACAGAATTTACGAATGGTAATACCGTTAATTTGGCAGATCAGAATAATGGTTCTTGTAAAATTTTTGCGTTTGCTCTACTAAATCAATTAACGGTTGAACAAACGTTAGCGTGCTTTGGTCAATATTATCGTGAAGATGTGCTGCAAAATCCAACAAATAATGACCACCAAAATATTCGTAATCTTATGGTATCTGGCTGGTCTGGGGTTCAGTTTAACGCCCAAGCACTTCAAGCGAAATAATCACAAGAAAACCAATATAATATTGCTGATCTATACCCTAAAAAACGGCAAGAAAAAATATCGGCGATTGCTTTAGGTGAAATTCTGCCATTAGTTGGGATCACAGGATAAGAAGTTTCATCAGATAATCTTAAATTAAAAGTAAACCGTATAGTAAAGATAAAAGCTTACTTAAAAGTTCTTGATATTGTGTATGCACCAAGCAGAAATAGAATGGGGGTTAGAGCTGTATCGTTTAATTACTTTAAATGCAATGCAATACAAAAAGAAGATGATGCATAATAGTCGCCCAGCTTGCGCTATTAGATTACTCATAGGTATTACTTGTTTTATTCATGTTATAGGGTTTGCTGCAAGAAGTATGTTATTAATAAAGGAAGGTTCTAATATTGTTCAATCGGGTCTGGTTTTTTAGATGAAATGCTTTTTGATTACGCTTATGAAACCATTGGCAAAGTATAAGATGCAAAAGATGATCTTGCAGATTTAGGAAAAATACAAATGGAATTATTAATTCAGTTAAGGCAATGGGACAGTAAGTTAGAAACAAAGCTTACGAGTTATGAGAACTTAAAAGCGTATTTATCCGAAGATGCAACTAAAAATTAAATACTAAAGTGCTATCAATTACGAATACTCGCTTTTAACGGATTGGTGATGGTCTTGCTGTATGCTCATGTTGAAAATAAGAGGATATAATCAGATAGAATTTAATTTAACCATAGATAAATACGATATTAAAGGTTATGTGAGGCCATTCAGAATTCTGTGTCAGTTGATTTTGAACATATATCTAAAACGTCTCCAAGCGACCTTCAAAATGATTCATAGTCACTTACCTCTTTTTATATTCCTTTATGGTAAATTATTGATTCAATATATTTAAAACAACCTAAATTGAATATTTTTTTTGCTCTAAAGATTAAAATAATTCATTATTCAATGTTCTCTTTATTGAATAAAGGTCACATGCGTGAGCTAGTATATCTGCACTCATTCCGTTAAAGTTCAGTCATATTCATTTGTGAAATGATTTCTTTTATCGAGACTGTAATGAAAATTAAATATATACCAGCTGTATTAACATCACTATTATCAGTAAACTCTTATGCTACAAGTAATGATGTAGAGCAAACCTACTTTAAATCGACTTCTGAAGCGATACATCAAAATATTGTAAATAAAATTAATGAATTACATGTTTATGCATCAGATGCAAATAATGTAATTATTGAAAATGGTAAGCGTAAAATTGAAGTGAATGGAAGAAAATATTACATCACTGATGACAACTATATTTTCTTTGACATGCCTCGGCCTTTTCTTGATGAAACTGCGTTCCGTAATGTTTTCGATTTCATTGATAACGACTGGGAATTAACATGGTATGAAGGCGGAATGGTCGTCGTTAACAAGCACTTTGGTAACTACGATTATGGCAACGGTTGCTTAATGGAGTATTATCCAGATGGTACTGTCGATGTAAGTGGTGCAACTCATGTAGCCCTTGAAACAGCATCTTGTAAAGTAAATGATTTTGAAACAACGCAACAGTACTTTAGTAATGGCACATTTATTACTGCAGAACAATTGGGTGTGGAAAGTCTAGCTATTACAGCTGTTGAGCGTTATGACGATAAATTGTTTGTAACTCAAGATACGAATCCAGCATTTGTTACTATTTTAGATATAAATTTAAAAGAAGTGATTGGTCGTATTGAGGGTATTGATACACCACGTGGTTATCAAGCGTATAATCGAATTAATGAAATTTCCATTACTGACGGGCGTTTATACGTTTCTTCTCTTTCTTCAAACCGTGTTGATATTTTTGATTTAGAAAACAATAATGAATTAGTCGTTTCTTTAGGATCTGGCACTGGTTCATGGTCGGGTTCAAACGGACTTATTCACGCACAAGCTTCGACGGCAACAAAAGATTATGTTTTTGTAACTGATGCACAAACTCGTATATCGGTGTATCGCCAAAAAGATTTAACACTTGATAATCCTAATTATGCTAAGCGTGCAGGTTTCCTGACTTTTGAAGGAAAATACAGTAATCGTAAAGTGCAAATGCATACAATTGGTGAGCATCTTATTGTTTCTACGGCGGATCGTGGTTACTTTGTTTATGATTTAACGAAAGTAGAGCAAGCATTAGTCGATGGTGTTGATTTAGCCGCTGAAAAAGTAGTATCACTTAACGTACAAAAAATAGACTTAGATAATAATACGTTAGTAGTCAGCTTTAATAATCGTATTGAATGGCATAATGTTGATGCCTTTATTCAAAATGGTTTTGAGCTTGGTGAACCAAAAAGGACGATCAATGCTTTAGATGGCAAAGCGATTTCTAGTTTGAAAGATATTCATTTTTCAAGTAATGAAATGGTAACTGCTTCGAATGAGAAAATTTCAATTAATCATTTATTAAATAATGAAATTACATTTATATCTGGTGATAGCATTGAGCAAAATACGATTAAATTTGAACAATTAATGCCGGCATCAGTAACTCAGATTTTAACTAATGATGAAGCGCATGATGTTTTAATTAATCGAGAGTTGCGTTCGGTTAACATTAACTCATTAGTTCAAACTAAATTACTAGATAATAATACTGTTCAAATTACAAACTATGCGGCTCAAGAGTTACGTGATATATCTTCTGAGTTAAAATTAAATGGTGTAGACAAGTGGTTTAAGCTTGGGACGATTGATCGTATTCCTGCTTATGCACAAATCGTCTTACCGCTATCTGCGTTCAGTTCAAATTACCAATTTAATAGCGCTAATGGTGATGGTGTATTTGATCTTTCTGATTTATTTTCGAGTGATATTGAAGTAAAAGATCTTTTTGAACATCGTTTTAGCTCTAGTTCAGATCAGTTTGCACAAAAGTTATCTCGTTTAAAACCAACGTGGGAAATTCGATTTGCAGGCACTGCTGATCATAAGTGGCGTGATATGAATGGCCTATATGCTCGTGAATGGTTGATTATCATGACTAACTTTGCCCACCTTGTCTCGTCAGATGAATTTAAACATGTATGGTTTAATTTTGAAGATATCATGGGGTACAACATGCATGCGTATGCTGGACCTGTGGATCAACCGGGTGGTTACTTTACAGATGAAGACTACAAGCATTATTACAATAGTATGTTGAAGCGTCCATTTGTTAATGTCGGCATTACGGCAATGGGGGGTGGGCTGGGCTCTGCGGCTATCACAGGTGTGGATTCATGGATGTTCTATAGTCACTACTACGGTCAATGGGGCATCATTGCGCATGAATTTGGTCACGGTTTTGATGGTAAATCATATGGTCACAATACCAGTTTTTCGAATGGTGGTAACGGATGGCAGCCACTGATGACGATGGTCGCGAACTACCATATCCGTAAAGGTGACATGCCTTACATGGATGACAACATCAATAGCTTCTACAAACCTGAAAACGATGCCTACCAATATGCGGATATCAGCCTAGGTAAGCGTAAGCACCGCAGTGAATCACACATGTATCCACTTGATGATTATTTCATGACGTTTTCTGATATGCCACAAGGTTGGTTTACTCATTCAGATCAATTCGCACCAGATAATCTTAATAATCAAGAGCGCATGATGCTAGCGAAAATGCCGAACCATGGTGATGATCCGTATCTGTGCCGATTTGAATACACCACAGAAATGGGCTCAACGACTTTGCATGGTTATGTTGAAGCGGTGGATGATGCACAATATCGCTGTACTGGGGGTGAGGAGATCACTTATCGCTTATTAAGTGGCTATAAAGTGAATGTCACCTCTTCTATCAATGAATTTGAATGGTTATCTCTATATTCTCCAGAGAAAAAAGGTGAACGAGTGGTAACGAATAATGGGCAAGCCTTGTGTGCTATTAATAAAACTGATTTCTACGGTGTTGGTTTTGTAAATAGTGGAAATCAATGTACACAGCAATCAGAAGTATATTGGTCAAATGGGAATCAGTGGAGATTCACATATGGATGGATTGATTATAAATACCGTTAACATTACTTCTAGATTAACTTTTTAAAAATAAATGGCCTCAATAGAATGTTGAGGTCATTTGTACTAACTTGTTGGTCACACCATTAAAGTTTAATCCCAACCCCTCTTAATTATCTGAGTATTACGATTGGCTAAATAGAGTAATAGCTATATTGAAGCTATAGTTGCATTCTGACTTATCAGCATGTGTCTTCGCTCTTTTTTTATTTTTTGTGAATATGCTAAGCTCAAGCTCTAGTGGTAAACCTAACCACACCGCAGAGCTAGTATGATCAAGATATTCATCTTCAGTTAACGGATGGACTAACACCGATAATTGACTTCTATTTTCTTCTAGCCATACCATTACTTCATCATAATTATGATGCTTGAAAGAAACTTGTCGACTCCAAAACTGGATGAGGTCCAACAGGTTTTTGATTCACTTTTCCTAATTGGTATCCAAATTTTTCATGCGGCTGTTCTGTTGAACTAACAGCAAAATCGATACTTGATTGATCGAAATAAACATGAACATGATAACCATTGATGTCTGATTCGTGCATACTATCTTCTTAAATAGGAAATATAAAAAAGGCCAAACCGAAGTTTAGCCTTATTATAGTTCATTTTAAATGAGAA
This sequence comes from Aliivibrio sp., assembly GCA_024206155.1. Taxonomy (GTDB): domain Bacteria; phylum Pseudomonadota; class Gammaproteobacteria; order Enterobacterales; family Vibrionaceae; genus Aliivibrio. The sequence goes on along the minus strand of JAAGZR010000143.1, from coordinate 4,166 downwards.
TGATTATTCCCAATCTAGAATAACTTTACCTGACATACCAGAGCGCATCATATCAAAGCCTGCTTGGAAGTCGTCAATTTTGTAGTGATGAGTAATGATCGGGGTTAGATCTAAACCTGATTGGATCAAGCTTGCCATCTTGTACCACGTTTCAAACATTTCTCGACCATAGATGCCTTTAATTACCAAGCCTTTAAAGATCACTTGATTCCAATCTACCGCCATGTCTGATGGTGGAATACCTAAAAGAGATATTTTACCACCGTGGTTCATGTTAGTTAGCATGCTATTGAATGCTGATGGAACACCAGACATTTCTAGACCAACATCAAAGCCTTCAGTCATACCAAGATCTGACATTACATCTTCAAGCTTTTCGTTCATCACGTTAACAGCGCGAGTAACGCCCATTTTTTTAGCAAGATCTAAGCGGTATTCATTTACGTCAGTAATAACTACGTGACGAGCGCCTACGTGTTTAGCAACAGCCGCAGCCATGATACCAATTGGACCTGCACCTGTGATTAGAACGTCTTCACCAACTAAGTCAAATGATAGAGCAGTATGAACCGCGTTACCGAATGGGTCAAAGATAGATGCTAGGTCATCAGAAATTCCAGCAGGGATCTTAAATGCATTGAATGCAGGGATAACTAAGAACTCAGAGAATGCACCAGTACGGTTAACACCTACACCTGTTGTATTACGGCACAAGTGCGTGCGACCGCCACGACAGTTACGGCAGTGACCGCAAGTGATGTGACCTTCGCCAGAAACACGGTCGCCAATGTTAAAACCACGGACTTCTTGGCCAATACCGACAACTTCACCAACATATTCGTGCCCTACAACCATAGGAACAGGAATGGTTTTTTGTGACCATTTATCCCAGTTGTAGATATGCACATCAGTACCACAAATTGCAGTTTTCTTAATACGGATAAGAAGATCGTTATGACCCATTTCAGGCTTATCAACCTCGGTCATCCAGATGCCTTCTTCAGGCTTTAGTTTTGAAAGTGCTTTAATTTTCATTATTTGATGATCTCCATGTCTTTACCCACTTGGATAAAGGCATCAATTGCGCGATCTAGTTGCTCATGAGAATGAGCCGCTGACATTTGTGTACGAATACGAGCTTGGCCTTTAGGCACTACTGGGAAAGAGAAAGCAACAACGTAAATGCCTTTTTCTAATGCACGCTCTGCGAACTCAACAGCGACTTTTGCGTCACCAAGCATGATTGGGATGATGGCGTGGTCAGCACCACCCATTGTGAAACCAGCAGCTTCCATACGAGTACGGAAGTGTGCAGAGTTATCCCATAGTTGAGTGCGTAAATCACCAGATTCAGCTAGTAGATCAAGTACACGAATAGAAGCAGAAACGATTGCTGGTGCAACAGAGTTCGAGAATAGGTACGGACGGGAGCGTTGACGTAACCAATCAATGACTTCTTTTTTGCCAGAAGTATAACCGCCTGATGCACCGCCCATTGCTTTACCTAGCGTACCAGTAATGATATCGATGCGGTCAATAACGTCATGATGTTCATGAGTACCAGCACCGTTTTCACCCATGAAGCCAACAGCGTGAGAGTCATCAACCATAACAAGTGCTTCGTACTTATCAGCTAAGTCACAGATAGCAGGAAGATTAGCAACTACGCCGTCCATTGAGAACACACCATCTGTAACGATAAGTGTATGACGCGCACCGGCTTCTTTTGCTGCTATTAATTGCTCTTCTAATTCAGCCATATTATTGTTTGCGTAACGGAAACGCATTGCTTTACAAAGACGAACCCCATCAATGATTGATGCATGGTTTAGGGCATCAGAGATGATCGCGTCTTCAGTGCCTAGAATCGTTTCAAATAAACCTGCATTAGCATCAAAACATGATGTGTAAAGAATGGTGTCTTCTTTGCCTAAAAAAGTAGATAGTTTTTCTTCTAGTACTTTGTGTGAGTCTTGAGTACCACAAATAAAACGAACAGATGCCATACCAAAACCATGCTCATCCATACCATCTTTTGCTGCTTCAATTAGGGCTGGGTGGTTAGCTAAGCCTAGGTAGTTGTTCGCACAGAAATTCAGAACTTCTTGGCCTGTAGAAATAGAAACTGATGCTTTTTGAGCTGAAGTAATAATACGCTCTGATTTATATAGACCTTCGCTTTTTACTTCTTCAATTTGGTTTTGTATTTGTGTGTAGAATGCAGAAGACATTGTGTTCCCTTCTTTTCGTTATGATAAATAGATTTTAATTCAAATCAATTACGACTATTATCCCTAAAAATGGAAAAGCATTAGTGAATCATGGTCACAAATAAACTTATTACTTTATTACCAGACTTAGCAACGTTTATAGTAGTTGTTAATGAAGGCAGTTTTACTGCTGCAGCTAAGAGGTTGGGTGTAACGCCTTCAGCATTGAGTAAATTAATTACTCGATTAGAAAATGCGTTATCAGTTAAACTTTTTGAGCGAACGACGCGCAGTTTATTGATTACTGAATCGGGTAAAAAAATATATCAGCAATCCGTCATTATGGTAGAAGCGGCACAACAAGCGATTGATATCTCTAGTTCTGAACATACCGTTCCTTCTGGAAGTTTAACGGTGGCAGCACCAAAGGCATTTTTAACTATTGTGCTTCAACCGCTCGTTACGCCTTTTTTGACTAAGTACCCTAAAATCCAGCTTAAGCTAAGAGCGTCAGATGGCGATATTGATATGATAGCTCAAGGTATTGATGTGGTTTTTCGCTTAACTGACAAGCCGACCGAAGGACTTATCATGAAAGAGATCGGTAAAGTGAACCTTAGCTTATGTGCGAGTCCTTCTTATATAGATAAGAGAGGATTGCCAACCAACCCACACGATCTTATTCATCATGACTGTCTGTATTTAGGTGAAACTACAACGGATCATATCTGGGAATTTGTTAAAGCTGAAGAAAGTCATATTATCGCTGTTACTGGGCGCTATGCTGTTAATCATTCACAAATGAGATTAAATGGCGTTAAAGATGGCTTTGGGATCGGTATTTTCCCTGATTTTGTGATTAAAGATGCATTGGAAAATAAAGATGTAATTCCCATACTTTCTGATTGGAAAATCAAAGGGAATTATCATGGCGTAATAGCCATGCAATATGCTCAGAATAAATATATGCCTTCACGCCTAAAAGCATTCACTGAATTTGTAAAAGAGAATTTAATGAAAGGGCAGACTAAATGATGGAGAAACTCGAGTTACGCTTACTAAGAGGCTTACCTGGAAGTGGTAAATCAACATTAGCGCAAACGTTGGGATTGGTCCATCTTGAAGCGGATCAGTTTTTTGTTAATGAAGAAGATTTATATTGTTTTGATGGAACTTTATTAAGTTCAGCTCATCAATGGTGTCAGTCGCAGTGTGAATTTAATTTATATCATGGAAGAAGCGTGGTGGTCGCGAATACTTTTGTGAAGCAATGGGAAATGGATGCATATAGAAAGATAGCTAAGAAGTATAATGCCGAATTACATATAGAAGTGTGTAAAGGACAATTTAAAAGTATTCATAATGTCCCTGAGAGTGTAATAAAGAGAATGAGGAAAGAGTGGGAACAATAAAAGTGGTCTTAATTGAGGTTCTTGCTTGTTTTTTAATCATTCGGTTTTTTATGTTTAAAAAGGCCTTGCAACTCGTTATTAAAAGTCTATAATCCGCTCCCGTTGTCACAATAAACCATTCTAATAATGGTTATGTACAGCAAGAAGTGAAACATTGACGCGAACGGAGTCTTCAAAAGTTGCTTGCAGCTTACTTTTAGTAATTTAGATGACACTTCACGCAAAGCAAAGTGAAAACTTAGCTTTGAGCTCTTTAATAATTAGACCTTAGCAATCTGTGTGGACACTTATGGGTTGATAGTCAAAATAGCATTATCCATTTATGGGTAAGCAACTATCAATGAACTGAGTGGCTACACAAATTTATTTATGTAACAAATCAGTATTAATCATTGAGTAAAAACTTTAATTGAAGAGTTTGATCATGGCTCAGATTGAACGCTGGCGGCAGGCCTAACACATGCAAGTCGAGCGGTAACAGAAATTAGCTTGCTAATTTGCTGACGAGCGGCGGACGGGTGAGTAATGCCTGGGAATATGCCTT
>JAAGZR010000781.1 GCA_024206155.1 Aliivibrio sp. | reverse complement strand
ACTTGTTAAACTGACTCCTGAAGAGCGCAAGACAGCGGTAGCTGCTGCAAATATCATGGGATTAAATGTTGCAGGTGTAGATTTACTTCGCTCTGAGCGTGGTCCACTGGTTATGGAAGTGAACTCATCTCCGGGCTTAGAAGGCATTGAAAAAGCAACAGGTAAAGACGTTGCTGGCCTAATTATTGATTTTATTGAGAAAACTGCAGCGACTAAAAGGACTAAAACTCGTGGCAAAGGCTAAAAAAAATCAAGCGTTTGAATTATTAACGCACTCGGTTGCACCAGGTGAAAGAAAGGTAGTTGAAATTGAAGCTGCTAAGCTTTATACGCACTCACCTCTATCTATCCCTGTTGAGATCATTAATGGCCAGCATGCTGGCCCAACCCTGATGGTAAATGCTGCCATTCACGGTGATGAACTTAATGGTGTTGAAATTGTTCGACAGTTAATTAACAACGTTGATCCAAAGAAATTAAAAGGGACTCTTATTGCAGTACCTATTGTTAATGTCTTTGGTTTCATTCATAAATCACGCTATCTTCCAGACCGTCGTGATTTAAACCGTTGCTTCCCTGGTTCTGAGAAAGGTTCGTTGGCATCTCGTATGGCACATACCTTCTTCACCCAAATAGCAAAGCGTTGTGATTACATCGTTGATTTACACACTGGTGCTATTCACAGAACGAATTTACCTCAACTTCGTGCTGACTTAAGTAACCCTGAAACATTACGTATCGCACACGCTTTTGGTACTCCTGTGATTGTAGATTCACCTCTTCGAGATGGCTCTCTTCGTAGTGAAGCTGAAAAATGTGAGATCCCAGTATTAACGTATGAAGCAGGCGAAGCATTACGCTTCGAGCCAATTGCGATTAATGCAGGTTATGTGGGTGTACAACGTGTGATGCAAGCCATTGGCATGCTTAAAGCAAGCAGAAAACGTTTGCCAGAAGCTGTTATTGCTAAATCGACAAGTTGGTTACGAGCAGAAAGTGACGGGATTTTACGCACTGTTGTGACTCTGGGTGAGCAAGTTGAAAAAGGCCAAGTACTGGCTTATATCAGCGCACCATTAGGTCACAGTGAAATCGAACTTCGTGCTCATAAAGGCGGGATCGTAATTGGCCAACAAACATTACCTTTAGTTAATGAAGGCGATGCTGTTTTCCATCTTGCTTATTTTACTGAAGATGATGAAATGGTTGGTCAAACGGTTGAAACCTATATCGATGAAATCATTGAAGCCGATACTGACCAATTAACTAATGGTCAAATCACAACATCAACGCTTTAGTCTATTAACTGAAGTGGTTTAAAAATAAGAGAGGTTCGCCTCTCTTATTTTATAAATAATTACCTAATATTACTGCACATCTATAATTTCATACTGCTGCTTCTTGCCAGCTAAATTCAATTCAAACTCATCACCAAGTTGTTGCCCTATCATGGCTTTTCCTAGTGGAGCTGACGGTGTTATTAGTGAAAATGTCATTGTATTATGAGTTACCTTTACTCCACCCGCTGACGGACCTATAAAAAATATACTCTCGACATCATCTTGATTTACAAGCGTCACTAAAGCACATTGGTTAATTGCGCTCTCTTCGCTATATTCTAAACGCGGTAATTTACGATAAGCAAGAATATCAGCCTCACACTCTGCAACTCGTAATGCTTGCCCATGAGCTAAATAAGAGGCTTCTAAGCCAAAGGTTTCATACTTACTACGTGCAATCGCTTCTTTATCTGTCGCTTGATCAATAGCTCGCTGCGTTGCTTCTACCGCCATTTGATGAACATCACGCAACGCTTGGATGATTGATTCTAATAATGCTTCTTTTTCTATCATCTTACATAATCCATAAAATCTAGCTGGTTATAATAGCAAAAATTAAGGTTCACATTTATATTTCCAATCATTTTCTTAATGTGAAGTCTTTCTAAAAACAGTCGTAACTTAATAAGAATTAAAATATTCTCTGTGATCCTCTGTTAAATCAGAACCAAAATAAAAGTAATTACCCTATTTTATACTAGTAATTAAGTGTCTATAACACTCACTAAATTAAGGGTAAATAAATGAAAAAGATTTTTATTAGAAGTGCGATAGCTTCTGCTCTCTTTATTTCATACGGTGCAAGTGCATTTGATTGTAGCTCACTCCCATTTTGGCAAAGCTATGAAACCTATGGTGGTGGTACTGAAATCCAACAAAATAATACAGCTTATCAAGCACAATGGTGGTCACAAGGAAATTCTCCAGAAACTCATTCAGGAGAATGGCAAGAATGGAAAAGCCTAGGAGAATGCACTAATGGAGGGGGGAATATTACTCCAACATTATCAATAACTTCACCATTAAATAATGCAATAATTACAGAAGGTAGTGAAATTACATTACAGGCAAACGCTAATGACAGTGATGGTTCCATTGCTCAAGTTGAATTTTTCTCTAACAACCAATCTATAGCAACAATAACAAAATCACCTTACAGCACTCCTTGGGTTGCCGTGAAAAATACAAAAAATATTTCAGTTATTGCAACCGATAATGAAGGCAGTACTACAACTGAATCTGTAGCTATTAGTATTCAATCAGCCGGAGAATTAATACCACCAACAATCGAACTCATTTCTCCCAATGGAACTGAACATTTATCTATCGGTGATTCACTTCTTATCTCAGCAACGGCAATAGACAGTGATGGCGAAGTGAGTCAAGTCGAGTTTTATGTTGATAGTCAGTTGGTATTCACCGATACCAATGCCCCATTTGAGCATTTGTGGACAGCAATAAGCGGTTCTCATAGTTTTAGAGCCAAAGCGACAGATAATGATGGTCAATCAACCATTAGTAAAGAAGTCGAACTCACTGTTTCTGAACCATCTAGCGGCGGATGTACAGGATTGCCTCAGTATCAAGCGGGAACTAATTATGCTGCTGGTGATGAAGTTCAAAACCTTAACCAAAAATATCGTTGCGAGATAGGTGGTTGGTGTTCATCATCCTCTGATTGGGCTTACGCTCCAGGAACGGGATCATACTGGCAAGATGCATGGGCAGGATTAGGCGTTTGCAATACACCACCACAAGTTAGCATTACATCACCTAACGACAATAGTGTCATTCTCGCAGGCTCATCCATTATTATTAATGCAACGGCAAATGATAGTGATGGAAGCATTGTCGGCGTTGAGTTTTTTGCTAATAACGTAACATTAGGAGCTGACACGCAGGCTCCTTACTCAATGAATTGGGATGCAACTCTAATTGGTTCTAATACATTAAAAGCAGTTGCAACTGACAACGAAGGTAATAATTCAGACAGTAACATTCTTGTTACCGTTAGCGATCAAAACGTAGTAACAAGCCTCGCATCACCACAATCAGGCAGTAGCCTTGCTCTAGGTAAAGAGACTCAATTAAGTGCAATAGCAACTTCATTAACGAGTTCAATCAGCCACGTCGATTTCTTAGTTAATGGCGTTATTGTTGGTTCAGATACTACGATGCCATATAATACAAACTGGACGCCAAGCGCCATTGGTGCTTATTCTATTTCTGTTGAAGCAACTGACGCTCAAGGTAATACAGACCTATCTACAGCGTCTAGTGTTACGGTGTTAGAACAAAGCCAAGCCAAACATAAATTAATAGGTTATTGGCATAACTTTGTTAATGGTTCTGGTTGCCCAACTCGATTATCTGAAATGTCAGATGCTTGGGACGTCATAGATATTGCCTTTGCTGATAATGATAGAAACAGTAACGGAACAGTACACTTCAATCTTTATTCTGGCGATATATACAGTAGTTGTGCCGCACTAGATCCAACACAGTTCAAACAAGATATGGCAGCATTACAAGCAAAAGGAAAAATATTTGTCTTATCCCTCGGTGGTGCAGAAGGTACAATTACCTTAAATACAGCAGAAGACGAAGCAAACTTTGTTAGTAGCCTAACCACTATTATTTCTGATTGGGGCTTTGATGGATTAGACATTGATTTAGAAAGTGGGTCTAACTTACTTCACGGTACACAAATCCAAGCTCGTTTGCCTACCGCGTTAAAGAAAATCGAAGCAAACATGGGAGGAGATATGTATTTAACTATGGCTCCTGAACATCCTTATGTGCAAGGTGGAATGGTTGCTTACAGTGGCATTTGGGGGGCTTATATCCCAGTCATCGACCAAGTTCGAGATACCTTAGATCTTCTTCATGTTCAGCTATATAACAATGGTGGATTAGCAAATCCATACATGCCAGGAGCTGCGCCAGAAGGCTCTGTTGATATGATGGTTGCCTCTGTGAAAATGTTAGTCGAGGGTTTTGAGTTAGCCGATGGGTCATTCTTTGCCCCACTTAGAGATGATCAAGTCGCAATTGGCTTGCCATCTGGTCCAAGCTCTGCAAACTCAGGCCAAGCACCAACTCAAAATATTATTGATGCTTTAGATTGTGTCACTTATGGATCGGCATGTAGCACTGTTGTACCAAATAAACTGTATCCACATTTTGGCGGAGTCATGACATGGTCAATCAACTGGGATAGACATGACGGATTTAATTTTTCACAACCTATTGGTGACAAACTCACGCAAATGAACAATCAATAAATAGCAGGTACAAAAAAGGCGCTCAAATAAGCGCCTTTTTTATTTTGAATTATTCGAGAAGATTACTCTTCGTCGAAGTCGTACTCGTCTTCTTCTGCATCACGAGCTGCTTCATATTCCGCTTTTTGTGCCGCTGCTTTTTCTCTCTTACGTGCGATCATTTCTTCTTTTTCGCTACGTTGTTCCGCTTTACGATCATTACGAACCGCTTGCGTTTTAGCAAATTCAACAAGCTCTTTCTCTGCCCATTCAACTGCTTCTGCTTCAGTTTCAAAACCAAGCTGACGCTTAGATACAACCGTTCTGCGAGAAGTTACTTGGCGCGTAATTTCAGCAGCCCAAGCGTTACGTTTTTCTACAATACGGTAATCAAATTTTGCCATTTTTATTTCCTAGAATTCGATAGTTAAGGGATAGATCATTATTAGAAAATCCATCTATAACTGCAGGTTAATATCTGCATTCCCTTTAATGCCCGCTATTAGAACACATCTAGCCAAAAATGCATCAAAAAGATGTCAATCTATAAGTACTTTAAAAGAGAAGTAAGTCTTATTTTTTTACGACTAAATGATTGCGATTATCGCGACTACTGCGGATTAACTCATCCCCTTTAACAATGTCCACTGATTTTGCTAATCGGTCGTATAACAGCACATTGACTGTAGCAGCTAGATTCATACATCCAACGGTTGGAACATAAACCACATGATCGGCGCGATCAGCAACTTGTTGTGTAATCGAACCATCTTCAGGGCCAAACACATAAATTGCTTTTTCTGGATGTACAAACTCAGGAAGCGAGGTTGCCCCTTCAGCTAATTCTACACAAACTACTTTCATGCCTTCTGGTAAATCATCCAATAAGCAATTTACGCTCGTTAATGGAATTTTATTAGCCACTTTTTTAGTATCCGTTTGAAACTTAGCGGCACGATCATATCGCTCACCAGTATAGCGAACATCATCAACTTGATAGCAGCCCGCTGCACGCATTACTGCACCAACATTTGTCGGGCTTTTAGGATTACTCAAGCCAATCGTTACGTGCGAATTTTTCATTGTTTGTTCCAACAGATAAAGTAAAAAGCTATTCTAACAAAAAAACCGCTGAAGCCTAAACTTCAGCGGTTTTATTTAAAAAAGCCGTCTTTACCCAACTCTTTTATATATTATAGAACAGAGTCCTTATTTATTTTTCAGATTTTAATCACATTTTTAAAAAATCGTGGTAACTAACTGATTATAATAATTAAGGCTCTATTCTTTATTGCTCAATTAACCCACATTCTTACGTGCATTTTGGAACATACGCATCCAAGCACCGTTCTCACCCCAACCTTCTGGAGACCAAGAGTTTGCAACCGTACGGAATACACGCTCAGGGTGAGGCATCATGATAGTCACACGGCCATCGGTCGTTGTTAAACCTGTAATTGCGTTTGGCGAACCATTCGGGTTGTTCGGGTATTGCTGCGTTGGGTTACCGTTATTATCAACGTAACGTAGAGCAACCGTACCTGAGTTTTCAATCGCGTTTAGGTGGTCGTTATCACGCACCTCTACGCGACCTTCACCGTGAGAAACAGCGATTGGCATACGAGAACCTTCCATGCCGTTAAAGAAGACAGAATCAGACTTCTGAACTTCTACTAGGCTGAAACGTGCTTCGAAACGCTCAGATTCATTGCGAACGAAGCGTGGCCAGTATTCAGCTCCAGGGATAAGTTCACGCAGGTTAGACAACATCTGACAACCGTTACACACACCTAGAGAGAAGGTATCTTCACGCTTGAAGAAGTTTTCAAATTGATCACGAGTCGAGTCGTTAAACAGAACCGATTTAGCCCAACCTTCACCAGCGCCCAGTACGTCACCGTAAGAGAAACCACCACAGGCCACAAGGCCGTT
>JAAGZR010000780.1 GCA_024206155.1 Aliivibrio sp. | reverse complement strand
CAAGTCGCCTTATTAAAAGGGCGCTCAAATTATTTATGTCCTGAACGCTTGAATCAACAATTGGTAGAAAGCCATACGCCTCAAGCCGATCCTGAATTATTAACTCAATTAGTAAAGGTACGTTCTTGGTCATCTGAAACTAAAACGGGTGATTTAGGTGATTGCACAGCAATTGCAGAAGATAGTCCAATTATCCCAAGCATTACATCAACAAATGACAATTGTTTAGGGAAAGAATGCCCAAGCTTTGAAGAGTGTTTTGTGGTTAAAGCGCGTAAAAAAGCAATGGATGCGGATGTCGTGGTGGTAAACCATCATCTATTTTTAGCTGATTTAGCAATTAAAGAAACCGGGTTTGGTGAATTAATCCCAGAAGCGGATATCTTTATCTTTGATGAAGCTCATCAGCTCCCTGATATTGCTAGTCATTACTTTGGACAGAATTTATCAAGCCGACAATTAACGGAATTAGCCAAAGATATCGAGATTGGTTATCGCACTGAAGCAAAAGATATGCGCCAACTGCAAAAAGTAGCGGAGCGTTTAGCTGGCTCAGCAATGGACTTGCGTATTATTTTAGGTGATACCAATTTTAGAGGTAACTGGCGAGAAGCGATTAAGTCTCAAGCAGTTCAGCGCGAAATTGTAAGAATCAACGATGCTTTCGAGTTAGCACATGACGTATTAAAATTAGCACTAGGTCGGAGTCAATTATTGGATGCTGCCTTTGAACGTTGTGCCTTACTAAAAAATCGACTCGAGCGTGTTTGTGATACCACGATTGGTGGTTATTCATATTGGTATGAATGTACTCCTCGTCATTTTAGTTTAAATATAACCCCTCTTTCTGTTGCTGATAAATTTAAAGAGCATCTCGCCGATAAAGAAGGTGCATGGATT
>JAAGZR010000779.1 GCA_024206155.1 Aliivibrio sp. | reverse complement strand
GAAATAAACCATTTCACCCTTTAGTGTTTTAGCTGCCTGCTCGCATGATTGCATAACAGCTTCAATCCCTTCAATTATAACGAAGTACCCATTTTTTACAATTGGGTCGCCGTTCTCGTCTGTTTTGTATGTCTTCATTATTAATCCTATGACGGAGTTGGCGGGGCTGTAGTGCCAGGAGATCCGACCGCTACACCTACAAAATTATGTGGATGAGTCAATAGTGAAACAGCAGCAGCCTTAACGTCAACAGTAGCGGCAAGCGTTCCAGTAACATTAACATCACCGGTAAAGGTTGACTCCCCGCTAATATCTAAAGAAGCTGTATCTATTTCTATTTTAGACGGATGCTTTAATTTTATTTTATCATCGCTCAGACTTACTTTTATTGTTCCGTCTAGCGATTGAATTACCATTGCTGCTTTGTCTTCTTCTGCAATAGTCCATCCCTGCATAACGCTGGGAATAAATACGCCGCTAGAGAATGAATGAAATCTAGCCGTAT
>JAAGZR010000142.1 GCA_024206155.1 Aliivibrio sp. | reverse complement strand
TCTAAAACAAGGTTACGAAGGTTCTATACTAAGACTTAACGGTCCGTATGAGCAAAAACGCAGCTACAACCTACAAAAATTCAAAGACTTCAGTGATACCGAAGCTACTATTATTGGCTATGAAGCCGGTAAAGGTAAGTTTACAGGTCTTATTGGTAAGTTTTTGATGGTAGATGATGATGGTAACGAGTTCGGTTGTCCAATCGGTAAAGGTTACAACTACTCTGATCGTCGCTATATACTAGAAAATATTCACGACTATATCGGTAAAGTTGCTACATTTACGTACTTCGAGCGTACTAAAGCTGGTAGCTACAGACATCCGCTGTACAAAACCCTTAGAAATTATGAGTAAACTAATATGGAAACTTTATAATGACAATATGATCAGCGAAGAAGTTGCTCATATGTTATTAGATAAGCACTACGAATGAATATATTTTATCTAGATCACGATCCTTACAGAGCTGCTAGTTATTTTTATGACAAGCACAAAGTAAAGATGATATTGGAATCAGCTCAAATGCTTTGCACCGCACATCACGTGTATGGTGATCCCAACGATGTGCCTTATAAACAAGCGCACTTAAACCACCCGTCTACTATATGGGTAAGGGAAAGCAGGCCAAATTATTTTTGGTTGTACGAGCACATGATAGCGTTAGGGCAAGAGTATACTAAAAGATATGGTAAAATCCATATGA
>JAAGZR010000778.1 GCA_024206155.1 Aliivibrio sp. | reverse complement strand
TGTAAAAAGATGGAAACCCTTTTGAATCTTCGCTATATGTTATCGTACATTTATTTGGCTTGCTCATGGACACACAGTTATATTAGTTATTATTCCGTTTGCATCAACAGTAAATATTTTTTTACCTGATGGTGGATTCATCACATAAGTTCCTGCAGGTAGTTTATTTAAAGCATTAGGATCTGCAAAAACAAATTCATTTACTGAAGGCTCACCTGCTGTATTACCTCTGTTTGGTGCATGATAAATAAAGTTTGGAAATGAAGTTACAGTACAATCATCTCCTGACAAACTAGCAGGTACTGCAGGTAAAGCCACCGGACAATTTATTTCTAACTCCCAAGATGTTGCACAATATCCTACAATATCTATTTGACAATCTCCTGCATTTTGATTTGCTCTAGGTATTACAAGTGTACACCAACCCGGATCTCCTGCTGTTAGCTTAACATCTGCTGAAGTCCCTATTGCAATTGCATTAGTATCGATTAAATCAAATGAACTTGTTGCATTATTATATACATATCTATTTAATCCTGAGTATCCACCTGAATCTAACGTAGTTCCTATTGGTGGAGAACAATCATTTGATGCATTACCTAATACTGTATGGTTGTTTGCATTTGGACTAGCTAAATAACCAAACAAATCACAAGTAAATTCATTATAAGTAACGCTGTCAAATACAGCTTTACATCCATCCGGTACGCTAACAGGATTAAAGTAAATAATCATTGCTCCTAACTCACCACCGGTACTAAAAGTTAATTGATATACACCTTGACCACCGGTTTCATTTATTGTAGAATCACATGGTGCAAAGCATCCCGGACAAGGAGTAGCTACTGTTAAAACACATCCTATCTGCTGTCTACATACTGTACCATCAGAGTAAAATCCATCAGCTGCACAAATTGTAAGTTCTGAATCTGTATATACAGTTGTTGCGGTTGATAGAGTTGGTCCGTCTATATAGTAATTTCCTAAAGTTGCTGCCATATTATATTATTAAATTTTAAACTACACATCCGCATGATTGAAATGTTACACTAAAGTTTGGCTGTGGTGTTGTAAAACTATACATGCAAATTATTGTTACGTCTGTTGGAAGTAACGTTGCTGTTTGAGCATTCCCTGAACAATCAGTATATGAGAATGTTTGAGAATTTACACCATCTAAATTTTCTACAAAATAATTATTACAAACTGTATCACAAGTTCCTGCTACATCTGATCCTTTAGTTGCATTAGTAGGATTTGTTGTAGTACTTATAATTTTGTAAACACAATTATTAAAAGGTCCTCCTGTTAGAGTAACTAAATCTCCAATAGAATTACTAGGAGAATAAGTTATTATTCTTTGATCAGGTGTTCCGGTTCCTGACTGCTGACATCTTTCAACTAAGAAGTTTAAATTACATCCACATCCATGAACTGCAGTAACATCTGTTAATGTTTGAAGTCTATCAGCACATATAATTACAGATTCATTATCTCCTAAACTTCCGTTTTGAAGAACTGCATTACAATCAAAATAACTATAAGTTCCGCCTGTCAATGGTGCTCCTGTTAAAACATATTGATCACACACTTGAGTACAACTAGTAACTCCTGATAATATTGCACCAACTGTGTCTGTTGCTGAAGCAGTAGTTGTAGATGTAACTTCATAAGTACAACCATTTAAAGCTCCTGTTGGATTAAAGAATGTTCCTACTGTTACTCCTGCTGTTGGTGGAATAATTATAGTTGTTGGAGATGATGTTGTCGCTTGTGGATCATAACACAATGCAGCCTCTAAATTATCAGTTGGCTCAGGAGTACTATTACAATCACAACATGCTTCTGCACAAGATACATCTGAATAACATAACTCTATTGCAGTAGGCTTTCTGTAATCCCAAATTAAATATAAATATTCATCACTACTACTTGGCATAGCAAAAGTAGCATCATATGTCGGAGCTGCACCGTTTATAGGACTTGCTTGAGTAGATACATTTAGTAATGTTTGAATGTTTGCCGGAGTATTCGTATAAAGTGTTGCACTTCTATGGTATCTAAATTGGTTTAATGCAGGGTTGAATACAAAGTCATCACCCAATGCTGCAATTTGATTACTAATTATTCTTACAGTAGCACCGTTTGCAGGAACTAAATTTCCGCCTTGAGGTGCTGTAGTAAGTGTGTATTGTGAAACTAGTAATCCTGAACCACTTTGAAACTCTACTTGTTCAGATTGTAAAGCACTTGTAAATACACCATCTGTCCAACGATATTCATCATGAATAAACTGACCTGCTTCATTATCAGATGTTATTGCTACTTGAATAACATTAATTTTAAGTGCATCAGGACATGTAACCGTAACGTCTATATTAACTCTTTCACCACTAACAGCTGCACCATCTATGCTAAGTGTTAGTTCTTCTACTGAAACAATATTTTTATTAAAGGTAGCAGATATCAATCCATTTCCACTTATGCTGCCACTAAATACCTGAGCTCCATTGTAAACTCCTTCATATGGTATAGGAGTACCACCATAGTTTGTGACTTGGAATGTAACAGTAACATCTCCAACTAAATTGCCAAGCCTATAAACATATTCTTGGTCTTGTCCATTCCAAACTACACTTCTTGTAACTCCACAATTTATCTCTAATGGTTCTTGAGGTATAAATAAATCAGAGTTTGTTAACACATACTCATCCATATACGGATCATAACCACCTAGCTTAAAAGTATTGAAGTTATCTATAAAGTAATCTCTGAAGAAAGATCTCATACCAAATTCAGATACGACTTGTAATTGTTCAGATTGAGCGGAACTGCCTTTCAAATGAAGTACTGCACCTCGTTTAGCATCTGTAAAATATTTATCAGGACCCCAAACAGCGTAGCTTTCAGCATTATTACTATTACCATAATCTTCTATTCGTGCAATTTGA
>JAAGZR010000777.1 GCA_024206155.1 Aliivibrio sp. | reverse complement strand
GATGAACCAACCAACCACCTTGATTTAGATATGCGCCAAGCCTTAACCATGGCACTGCAAACCTTTGAAGGCGCAATGGTTATCGTCAGTCACGATAGGTATTTACTTCGTGCTACTACAGATGACCTGTATTTAGTCCATGATCGCCAAGTCGTCCCTTTTGATGGTGACTTAACTGATTACTACAAATGGCTAACAGAGCAAAACAAAAACGAGCGTAAAGAGCAGCTTCAACAAGATAAACAAGACAGCCCAAGCACTTCAACCAGCTTAAGCGCCGCTGATAAAAAAGAGCAGAAACGTAAAGAAGCCGAGTTCAGAAAGCAGATTGCACCATTACGTAAAGAAGTCACTAAACTTGAAAAGAAAATGGATACACTGAATGAAGCATTAAGCCAAGCTGAAGCAGAGCTAAGTGATGTGTCTTTGTATGAAGCTGAAAACAAAAAGCGCTTAACCGAAGTATTAGCCATTCAAGCCTCTGCAAAATCAGAGCTTGAAGAAGTCGAGATGGAATGGATGGATCTTCAAGAGCAAATTGAAGAAAAAGAGAATGCCGCTCAGCTGTAATACGCCTATCAGTTCATCACAAAAGGCCTTACTTACCAGTGAAGCCTTTTGGTCTTTCTCGCTCTCTCACTACAACAAACAGGGCGTACAACAAGCTGCGCTAGAGTTGCAAGATAAGCATCATGGTAACGTTAATCTTGCCTTGCTGCTTATTTGGCTCGATTCACTTGATATCCATTTTTCGGCCTCTCACTTTTCGTGTCTTGAAGTGGCGTTTAGGCAAAGTGACGAACTGCTTCAAACCTATCGGAAGTTAAGAAAAAAAATCAAAAATGCTCAAGATCCAACCCTCTATCAAGACGCCTTACGGTTTGAACTTCAAATAGAAAAACAACAACAAAACGATCTCATCAACGCGTTGCTACGTATACCATTACAGGTAAAAACAACAGAGAAGTCACCAAGCTTATTAAGTGATTATTGCTCAAGATTAAACGCAAGCTCACTGCTTCTTTCGCTAGAACTCACATCACGACCGAGTAACTAAAGATGATTGACAATTTCACTCCAGCACAGGGCTTATCCAACGCTCATATTCAAACGCTTCTGCCACGATTAATACGCAGAAACCCACTGTTTAATGCCTATTGGCAGCGCCTTGAATTACCCGATGGGGATTTTGTTGATCTTGCATGGAGTGAAAACCCAAATAAAGCAGGGAATAAACCACTCTTCATCTTATTTCATGGATTAGAAGGCAGTTTCGAAAGCCCGTATGCAAATGGGTTACTCGCGGCCGCTAAACAACAAGGTTGGCTTGGTGTTATGATGCACTTTCGAGGATGCAGTGATGTGCCAAACCGTCTAGCCAGAGCCTATCATTCTGGTGAAACCGAAGACGCACGCTTCTTTATTCAAATGCTTAATACCCGCTTCCCTGGACGGACCAAAGTCGCAACTGGGATCTCTCTTGGTGGCAATATGTTGGTTAATTATCTCGCTAAATATCGCACTAACACCTTACTCAATGCCGCGACGATTATCTCAGCCCCTCTTGATTTAAGTGCTTGCTCGGAGCGTATTCAGCAAGGGTTTTCACGAATTTATCAGAGCTACTTATTACGCTCATTGAAAACCAATAGTATAAAAAAAATCAATGGCAGCCGAAAGGCGATTGTTGGCTTAAATAAAGAGATGATCGCTGCCATTCCTGATTTACTGCAATTTGATAATTTACTCACAGCCCCAATGCACGGTTATAAAAATGCGCAAGACTATTATCAACAATGCAGCGGTTTACAGTTTTTAGAAAACATCGACATTCCAACTCGGATAATTCACTCTAAAGACGATCCATTCATGACAGAAGCCGTGATCCCTACTCATCCTTTGCCTAACTGTGTACACTATCAACTAACAGAACATGGTGGCCACGTGGGTTTTATTAATGGTTTATTAACCAAACCAAACTTCTGGTTAGAGACGACGGTAAATCAGTGGTTCCAACACGTTCTATAATTTCAACGCCACTCATGGCGATTCATTAAACGGATGAGATAAGCAGTATGATCATTCCTTGGCAAGACATTGCACCAGACACACTAGAAAACTTGATCTCCGAATTTGTACTTCGAGAAGGAACAGATTACGGTGAAATTGAGATAAGTCATCAAGAGAAAGTAGACCAAATAAAAGTACTTCTAAAGAATGGCGAAGCAATGGTGGTTTTTTCAGAATTACATGAAACGGTCGATATTCAAACCAAAGCCCGTTTTAATCCTAATCTCACCAATCATGAATTTGAATAATACCAATCAATCACAAATTTCAAACGACAACGTATCATTTAATGCAACCCTGTTATAACATCTTGGCTATTAGGCTTTGATGCCAAGAATCACAGACAGGGTTTGTCATGTCCGCAAAACATCCAATTATCGCCGTTACCGGTTCATCCGGAGCAGGCACTACAACGACTTCTGAAGCCTTTCGTAAAATGTTCAACATGATGAATATTAAAGCATCATGGCTTGAAGGAGATAGCTTTCATCGATTTACGCGTCCTGAAATGGATGTTGAGATCCGTAAAGCCAAAGAACAAGGTAAACACATCAGCTACTTTGGACCTCAAGCAAATGACTTCCCAGCTCTAGAACAATTCTTCCGCCAATATGGTTTAGATGGCACAGGACAATATCGCCGCTATCTTCATACCTTTGATGAAGCCGTTCCTTTTAATCAAATGCCGGGCACTTTTACTCCATGGCAAGAGCTGCCAGATAATACCGATGTGCTTTTTTATGAAGGGCTGCATGGTGGTGTTATGGATGGCGATATTGATGTATCTCAACACGTCGATTTATTAATTGGCATGGTGCCGATTGTAAACTTGGAATGGATTCAAAAATTCGTTCGAGACACGCGTGATCGTGGGCATTCACGAGAAGCGGTGATGGATTCAATTGTTCGCTCAATGGACGATTATCTCAACTACATTACGCCACAGTTTTCGCGTACGCATATTAACTTTCAGCGCGTTCCTACGGTTGATACTTCAAACCCACTCAACGCCAAAGGCATCCCAAGTTTAGATGAAAGCTTTGTGGTGATCCGTTTTCGAGGTATTCGCAATGTCGACTTCCCTTATCTACTTGCCATGATTGATGGCTCCTTCATGTCTCGTCATAACACGCTTGTGGTTCCTGGTGGAAAGATGAGCTTTGCAATGGAATTAATCATTCGTCCTCTATTACAGCAACTTATTGATACAGGGAAAATCGGCTAACTTATCTACCCCTTATTTCCTTTTTCTCTTCAAATTTGGGGTTCTTCCAAAAATAGTGAATAATAGAGGTTCTATTCACTATTGTTGCGATGCTATGAAAACGTCTCCTTTTGCTATTTGGCTCCGTGCTGCTCGTCCAAAAACTTTACCGCTTGCGCTTGCTTCTATTATGACAGGCTCTGCATTAGCGTATTGGAACAACCACGCCTCGGCTACCATCACTCTCATGGCATTTGTTACTGCAACCTTATTACAAATCTTATCTAACCTTGCTAATGATTATGGTGATGCTGTAAAAGGCACCGACAATGACGACCGCCTTGGTCCACAACGCGCCATGCAATCAGGTCTTATTACTCAAGAGGCAATGAAAAAAGCCATTGGCATTAATATTGTGTTGACTATGATTAGTGGCTTAATTTTAGTATTTTCGTCGCTGCATCAAACGATGGATATCATAGGTTTTATCGCACTTGGGTTGCTTGCGATAGGTGCCGCTATTGCCTACACCATAGGTGATAAGCCTTATGGTTATCGTGGTTTAGGTGATATTTCAGTATTCATTTTCTTTGGCTTATTGGGTGTTGCTGGTACTTATTATCTGCACACTGGCCATCTCTCTTCAGCACTGTTTTTACCTGCTACTGCTTGTGGCTTATTAGCGGTCTCAGTTTTAAACATCAATAACCTGCGTGACATTGAGAACGACGAAACGTGTGGAAAAATGACATTAGTGGTTCGTATGGGTGGTGACTGGGGGCGTAAATATCATGCCGTTTTAATGGCGACAAGCTTCACCTGCCTAGCTATTTTTAGTGCCACCCAAATTCACTCACTGGTAGGTTGGTTATTTTTATTAGCAGGCCCGTTTGCGCTTTATCATGTAATTTCTGTACTGCGTGCACCTAATGGCGAAGCCATCCGACCAATGATGGGAACCGTAGTACAATGTGCTTTATTCATTAATATCTTCTTCTCTATTGGCCTATATTTATCGATATAAACTTGTTACCCATCATAGTAATGACTTATTAAGTACGTATATTAAGTTATTATTAAAACGACAAAATTCAACCAAAAGGTAGACATCATCATGGAATATAATACTTCAGCCCTTTGCGACATTTATTTAGACCTTGTAGATGTTGTTGAACCTATGTTTAGTCACTTTGGTGCAAAGACCTCTTTCTCAGGCCAAATTACGACGATTAAATGTTTTGAAGATAATGGCTTAATTAGCCGCGTTATCGATGAAAAAGGCGAAGGCCGAGTGCTATTAGT
>JAAGZR010000776.1 GCA_024206155.1 Aliivibrio sp. | reverse complement strand
TACCGCATAAGGGTTAAAGCTACTTTCGGTTCTAATAATAGAATAAATGAGATCTTCAGGGATGTTGTAGCGTTGAGATGCACCACGAACAATATCAGAATATTGATATTCTCGTAACTGAGTGTGGTTTTTAACCATAGGAATATCAACATAGTAAGCTTTTTTATAGTCAATATTTTTGGTCTTTAAATGGTGAGCGATGAGGTAATCAGCATAACGGCTAGCGCGCCATGACCATTCAATCGGTTTCTTATCCTGATCGACAACCTGTTGGTATAAAAACGGCTTTCCACCGAGAGTCACTGCGGCATCAGAATAAAGATCGACACTGGCAGGATCATCAGGCGTTAAGAGGGTGGTAATAATGGCTTGGCGTAAATGTGCTTTTGGCTCTGTCCCAGCGACGGTTTCAACAGTGACTTGGCCCGTTGAAAAGTCAACTTGAGAGCGACTTAGGTAACCATCAGTGTATTTTACGTAAGAGCGTTTTCCTGCAATAACTAAATTATTTTTGCCCCAGCGTTTTTCAATATTACCGCTAAAACTATTAATGAGTGAATCTAACGCTTTACTATCTTTGGTGAATTGGCCAGGTAAAGGCGCTAGATTTTTGGCAAAACGGTTAGTGGTATCGTAGTTTACCCCAAAAGTAGATTCTATTGATTCTCGGCTACAACTGGTAAGAAAAAGGCAAGCGGAAGCAATCAGGATAATTTTTTTCATAAAAACAATATAGATAAGAATTCAATAATTAGATTAACAGCTGAAGTGCATAGGGCTGAAATAGATAAAAATAAAGCAGCCATCAGACTGCTTTATTTATTATAAATTATTCGCTTGGTGGCGTGTAGCCATCGATAACAACGTCTTTGCCTTCAAACAAGAAACCTTCCATTTCTATTTCTAGCAATTTACGGTGCTCAGGGTCCATCATGTTTAATTTCTTTTCATTGATCAACATTGTTTGTTTATGCTGCCATTGAGCCCATGCTTCTTTGGAGATGTTATCAAAAATACGCTTACCTAGTTCACCAGGGTAAAGTTGAAAATCTAGGCCATCGGCTTCTTTATTTAAAAGAACGCAAAATACAGTGCGACTCATGGTTATTCTCCATTAGAAATTTCGAACGGTAAAGCATCCAACAGTTTTTGAACTGGGGCTGCTAATCCTACCGTCATTGGTTGAGATAAGTTATACCAAACTCCACGCGTTCCTTCCATCACCATGTTCGGTTTCTTGTTCAGAGTGATAAGTACGGGAGTTATATCTAGGTGGTAATGGCTAAAGGTATGACGAAAAGCAATCAATTGTTGGCTTGATTTTACGTCCATACCATAACGATCAGAGAGATCATTTAACGTATTTTCTAGTTGTTCAGGGAAACAATATAATCCTCCCCAGATACCAGTTTGAGGTCGCTGTTCTAGTAACACCTCACCATCATGATAGAAAATAGCAAACCATGCCTCTTTGGTTGGTTTATCTTTTTTAGGTTTTTTAGTCGGAAACTCTAATTGACGATCTTGGGCTTTGGCTTGGCAAAGATCATTGACTGGGCATAATTCACATTTGGGTTTAGATCGAGTACATACCATAGCCCCCATATCCATCATGGCTTGATTATAACGCTCAACACCTTCTTTAGGAGTATGCTCTTCTGCTACCTTCCACATGGCATTCTCAACGGATTTTTTACCTGACCAACCTTCAATAGCAAAGCAACGAGATAAGGTTCGCTTTACATTACCATCTAAAATAGGGTGGTGTTGTTTTAATGATAATGACAAAACAGCGCCAGCAGTAGAGCGTCCAATACCGGGAAGAGCAATAACTTCTTCAATGGTTTCTGGAAACTTCCCATTATATTGTTCAGCAATGATCTGTGCCGCTTTATGTAAGTTTCGGGCGCGAGCGTAATAACCAAGTCCAGTCCATAAATGCAATACCTCATCTTGTTCCGCATTGGCTAAATCAACAACCGTTGGGAAACGAGCCATGAAGCGCTCAAAGTAGGGGATCACGGTAGTGACTTGGGTTTGCTGTAGCATGATTTCTGACAACCATACTTTATAAGGCGTTTTATTTAATTGCCAAGGCAAGGTCTTACGGCCGTAATTGTCGTACCACTCTAAAATGGCGTGAGAAAAAGAAGTCATGACATGCTCGATCATATTTTTATAATTAACTGTGATCTCATCACACTGTGGTGGCTTTGTACACCCGATAGAAAATAGGGTTATTAATTAAGGGAGCTAATTACCTTAATTGAGCTTGTTTATAGCGAAAAGCAAAGATAATACTTGAACACTGAGCTAAACTTTGGATAATGCCGGATCCACAATCCTTGTTCAGAGAATAACCAGGTTATCCAATCATGACTGAAGTGACTAAAAACGACTTTACCGAAGAAGGTAAAATTGTTCGTAAAATTCGCAGCTTTGTACGCCGCGAAGGACGTTTAACGAAAGGCCAAGAAGGCGCTATTACTGAGTGCTGGTCTAACATGGGTATCGATTTCGTTGAGCAAATGCTTGATTGGAACGAGGTGTTTGGTAACAACAACCCTGTCGTTTTAGAAATCGGTTTTGGTATGGGTGCATCTTTGGTTGAGATGGCTCAGAACTCTCCTGAGAAAAACTTCTTAGGAATTGAAGTTCACCGTCCTGGCGTTGGTGCTTGTCTTGCAGCTGCAAAAGAGGCAGGCGTAACAAATTTACGTGTCATGTGCCACGATGCGGTTGAGGTGTTTGAGTCAATGATCCCGGATTCTTCTGTAAGTACTTTACAGTTGTTCTTCCCAGACCCATGGCATAAAGCTCGTCACCATAAGCGTCGTATCGTTAAGGCTGAGTTTGCTGAGATGATCCGTCCTAAGCTGATTGAAGGTGGTATCTTCCACATGGCAACAGACTGGGAAAATTACTCAGAGCATATGATTGAAGTAATGAACGCGGCACCAGGTTATGAGAATATCGCTACCGATGGCGATTTCATTCCTCGCCCTGATGAGCGTCCGTTAACAAAATTTGAAGCACGTGGCCACCGTTTAGGTCATGGCGTATGGGATATTAAATTCCGTCGTAATTCATAATCCGTTTATTTTCAAACGGTATGACAGCGCACGATAAGCGCTGCATGGCTCTTATGCCAATGTAAATAAGTACTAAAGCCAACCTTTGTGTTGGCTTTTTTGTCCTTGCTATCAAAAGGAAGTAAAAATAATGAAGCCAACAAAAAAAATATTAGATGATATTTTGAATGAAGTGCGTCCTCTTATTGGACAAGGAAAAGTAGCAGACTATATTCCCGCGCTGGCTTGTGTTCCGAGTGATAAATTAGGGATTGCCGTATATACTAACGATGGTGAAGTCATTATCTCTGGTGATGCAGAAGAGTGTTTTTCTATCCAATCAATCTCAAAGGCATTGAGTTTAACGCTTGCTATGGAGTTATATCAGCCAGAAGAATTATGGCAACGCGTTGGAAAAGAGCCTTCAGGACAGGCATTTAACTCATTGATTCAGCTTGAAATGGAGCAGGGGGTCCCACGTAACCCTTTTATTAATGCTGGTGCGATTGTTATTTCAGATATGCTCTACAGTCGATTTTCTGCTCCTAAACACAGACTATTAGAATTTGTACGTAAGCTCTCAGGTAATGAACATATTATTTATGATCGAGCGGTAGCGAATTCAGAAATGGATCACAGTGATCGAAATGCATCGATTGCCTATTTGATGCGTTCATTTGGTAACTTCGATAATGAAGTGATGCCTGTATTAAAAAATTACTTTCACGCTTGTGCGCTAAATATGAGCTGTGTTGATTTGGCAAGAACGTTTGGTTATTTAGCCAATAAAGGCATTCAACCTGAAACAAATGAGTTCATCGTAACGCCAATGCAGAGTAAACAAATTAATGCATTGATGGCGACGTGTGGTCTATATGATGGCGCAGGTGAGTTTGCGTATCGTGTTGGTATGCCAGGTAAATCGGGTGT
>JAAGZR010000775.1 GCA_024206155.1 Aliivibrio sp. | reverse complement strand
GTGATCAGTAAAAAGGGCACCTTCGTTTGCAATACGGTCAATGTTTGGGGTTTCGTAACCCATCATGCCTTGGTTATAAGCACTGATATTCCAGTAACCAACATCATCGCCAAAAATAGCGAGTATGTTTGGTTGAGATGCAGCCATCACTGTGCCTGAGGTGGCAAGTAGGCCAACGCCAACAGCAATCTTACTTAAATTATGTCCCATGAAGAACTCCAATTAGTTGCGATTAATTGCCTGTACTCTAAGTGAGAAATAATCTTTCGTCGCTTTATAGCGGTTATAACCAATGGTTATTTTTAAGTTAAGTCTGTGAATTTAAATATTTATTTTAAGGTATGATTGAGGCTTAATTTAGATATTGATCAGAAATACGATATATATTTTTGAGTGATGAAGAAAAGGAATAGAGACAATTGGCATAAAGTTGAATAAAAAAGATACACTAAATTAGATTCTGCTTGTTTTATAGACTATACATTTAACCGTAACTGCTTATACATAAACAGGAGGTTATATGACGTTGAAACAAGGAACAAATCGTAGGTTAGGTATTTTAAGTGCGGTATTAATGGGGGCTTCTTGCTATACCCTTGCTGCCGAAAAGCCCAATATTTTAGTAATTTGGGGCGATGATATTGGTCAATCAAATCTCAGTGCGTATACCTTTGGTTTGATGGGATACAAAACTCCAAACATTGATAGCATAGCAAAAGAAGGAATGATGTTTACTGACTATTACGCAGAGCAATCGTGTACTGCTGGTCGTTCAACGTTTATAACTGGACAAAGTGTATTAAGAACTGGTCTAAGTAAAGTAGGTTTGCCGGGTGCTGATATTGGTTTACAAGCTGAAGATGCAACCATTGCTGAAGTGCTTAAACCAATGGGGTACATGACTGGTCAATTTGGCAAAAACCATCTTGGTGATAAAGACGAATTTCTTCCAACAGCACATGGTTTTGATGAATTCTTTGGTAATCTTTACCATTTAAATGCAGAGGAAGAGCCTGAAAATATTGATTACCCAAAAGACCCTGAATTTCGTAAAAAGTTTGGACCTCGTGGTGTTATTCACTCATACGCTGATGGGAAAATCGAAGATACGGGACCTCTAACTCGTAAGCGTATGGAGACTGTTGATGACGAAACCGTATCAGCGGCAATTGATTTCATGGTACGAGCAGTGAAAGCAGATAAACCATTCTTTGTGTGGTGGAATGCAACTCGAATGCACTTTAGAACTCACGTAAAACCAGAACTACAAGGCTCAACAGGGATCAGTAATTACGCTGACGGTATGGTTGAGCACGATAATCACGTTGGGGAGCTGCTAAAAGCGGTAGACAAGTTGGGCATTAAAGACAATACGATTGTTTTCTACTCGACGGATAATGGGCCACATATGAACTCATGGCCTGATGCGGGTACAACGCCATTCCGAAGTGAGAAAAACACCAACTGGGAAGGGGCTTATCGAGTTCCAGCCATGGTTCGTTGGCCGGGTAAAATTGAACCGGGCGTAGTATCTAATGAAATTATGCACCACATGGATTGGCTACCAACATTTGCAGCTATTGCCGGTAATGATGACATAAAAGATGAATTGAAAAAAGGAACCAAACTTGGAAATAAGAGCTTTAAAAATCACCTAGATGGCTACAACTTTTTACCTTACTTGACAGGTAAAGAGGAGAAAGGCCGTCGTGATGAAATCTTTTACTTTACCGATGATGGTGATTTAGCCGCACTTCGTTATAACAAGTGGAAAGCAGTATTTTTAGAGCAACGAGTGAATGGCACACTTCAAATTTGGGCTGAACCGTTTGTAGAGCTGCGTATACCTAAACTGTTTAATTTACGAATGGACCCTTATGAAATCGCTGATGTAACCTCAAATACATATTACGATTGGGTGCTAGATCGCGCATATATGTTTGTTCCTGCACAAGCTTATGTAGGCGAGTTTTTAGCGACATTTGAAGAGTTCCCACCACGTCAAAAAGCAGCAAGTTTTAACCTTGATCAGGTAATGGAAAAGCTGCAACAACCTCACAATAAATAGTGTAAATAAGATAGTTCTAGGGCTCTTTGGGGCCCTTTTTTATTTCTGCTAGAATTCACATATTCATGAGCCGTAATGGAAAAATCAGGAAATATACTCTATATCTAATGTATTGTTATCTTTAGGATTAAAGATAGAAAATGTATCAATACAAGGATGTATATGAGCAGTAAAATAATCACCTATGCACTATGTGTTGTATGGATAAGCATTATTGGTTTTTCATCGAATGTAATTTCTGCTGATTTTGTCGGTAATGAAACGTGTGTTAATTGCCATAAGGAAGAAGTAGAAGCATGGATTGGATCTGATCATGAAATGGCAATGAAGCACGCAGATAAAGAGAGTGTGTTTGGTGATTTTAATGATGCGAGTTTTGAATTTGAAGGAAAAACCAATCGCTTTTTTAGAAAAGGCAAAGAGTTTTGGGTCAATATCGAAGGACCTGATGGGAAGTTCAACGACTATCAAGTTAGCTACACGTTTGGGTTTGCACCATTGCAGCAATACATGGTGGAGTTTGACGATGGACGCATCCAATTAATTCCATTCGCTTGGGATTCACGTAGTGCAGAAAAGGGTGGTCAACGTTGGTACCATCTTTATCCAAATATGATAAAAACGGATGAATTTTATTGGACCAATTCAGGACAAAATTGGAACTTCATGTGCGCAGATTGTCATTCGACCGACGTTAAGAAAAATTACGATATAAAGGCAGATACGTATAACACCACATGGTCTGAAATTAATGTTAGCTGTGAGGCGTGCCATGGCCCAGCAAGTGAACACCTAATATGGAGTAATAACCAAGAAGGGGTTATTAATCAACATTATGGTTTTGAGCGAGACTTAGGCAAGTCAGTCAAAGAATGGGTCTTTAAAGAAGACCACACAACACTGCAACCAAAGCAGATCCAAGCCACTGATCAAATTACCATGTGCGCGCAGTGCCATAGTCGCCGAACCCAATTAAATGAAGAGCAGGCTCATATCAAAGGTGATTCAAAAACATTATTAGATAGCTACCTTCCAAGTTTAATTACCGCTGAGCTTTATCACAACGATGGTCAAATTTATGATGAAGATTATGTTTATGGTTCATTTATGCAATCGGAAATGGCAAAAAAAGGGGTTACATGCAGTAATTGTCACGATCCTCATACGACAAAATTAAGCATTCCTGAAGAGGCCATATGCAGCCAATGTCATATCGCATCAGAATATACGCCAGAAAAACACACGTTCCATGAGGCGAATACCGAAGCGTCGCAATGTACGACTTGCCATATGCCAGAGACGACTTACATGGGCGTGGATGCAAGGCGTGATCATAGCTGGCAAATACCAAGGCCAGATCTGAGTAAGAACATTGGTACACCTAATGTCTGCACCCAATGCCATGAAGACAAAGACGACAGTTGGGCCGATAAGCAGGTTGGTCAATGGTTCCCTGATTCTCCGTATCGAAATCAGCAACACTTTGCTGTGGCATTTTACGCATCAGACATTAATTATCGTGGGGCGGGAGA
This sequence comes from Aliivibrio sp., assembly GCA_024206155.1. Lineage (GTDB taxonomy): Bacteria > Pseudomonadota > Gammaproteobacteria > Enterobacterales > Vibrionaceae > Aliivibrio. The sequence goes on along the minus strand of JAAGZR010000775.1, from coordinate 2,224 downwards.
TGCCCTGTCATATACAGCACAAGACGCAAAACAAGCGGGTATTATTCGAGGCTCAGCCCTGCAAAGATTAAGTCATTTTCCGAGCAAGAATACATTAGTTGCACTTGGTAGAGCGATAAAACATGATGATGAACTTATCCGCTTAGGTGCAATACAAGGCTCTGCAGGATACCGCGCTTATGATCGTTGGCAGATCCTTTCTCCATTATTAACCGACAACGTTTTAGCGATCCGCTCAGAAGCCGCAGGTGCATTAGCCGCGTATTGGTCTGATCTTAATCCATTACAAAAAGAGCAATTAACAGCACCATTAAATGACTACATTAACATTCAGCTGTTTAATGCAGATCGAGGGTTCGGTCGTACCAATTTAGGTAATGTCTATCGCTATCAAGGAAAACTAGAAAAAGCAGAGCAAGCTTACTTAGGGGCGATTGAAATTGAACCCTATTTTATTAATAGCTATGTCAATTTAGCAGATATGTATCGCGTGCAAGGTAAAGAAAGTAAAGGACTTGAACTGTTAAAAGAAGGAATAAAAGCACAGCCAAATTCGGGTGCTCTGCCTTACAGTGCTGGATTATCGTTATTGCGATTAGAGCAGAAAAAAGAAGCTAGCCAGTACTTTAGAAAAGCGGCAGAGATCGAGAAACAAAACCCTCAATATTGGTATGTGTATGGATTATCGATGGAGCCTTTTGATGGAACGGTTGCCGCGAAAGCCTTAAATCAAGCCTTTAAACTCAGTGGTGATCCACAACATCTATTTGCTCAATGCGACATGCTATTAAAACATAAGCTTGAAAAAGCAGCACAATGCATTACTCAATTGGAGCAATACGCTCCGAAAAATGTCATTGATGCATTAAAGCAACGCCTTTAATGATGATCTATATAACCAATAGTTATAGAGCAAGTATTTACAATGAATAGATAAAATTTATCTCGTTAGGATAGGGAGCAAACATGAATCAAACCCAGCAGGCAATAAATACACTGATAACACAGGTTGAACAGTCCGTTATTGGTCAGTCTCACGTAGTACGCTCGTTGGTTATTGGGTTATTAACTCAAGGTCATGTGCTGCTTGAAGGCCTACCGGGTACAGCCAAAACACGGTCAGTTAAATCATTAGCAGACAACTTACATACTTCGTTTGGGCGGATTCAATTTACACCAGATCTTCTTCCATCGGATGTAACGGGTACCGAGGTGTATCAAGAGTTAAACGGTAAACCACAACTGCACTTTCAACCGGGACCTATTTTTAACAGCATAGTATTGGCGGATGAAATTAATCGAGCGCCAGCCAAAGTTCAAGCGGCATTATTAGAAGCGATGGCGGAAGGAACGATCACCGTTGGCGATCAAACGCACACCTTACCTGAACTCTTCATGGTACTCGCCACACAAAACCCAGTAGAACAAGAGGGTACGTATCCATTGCCAGAAGCGCAAATGGATCGATTTATCATGAAGGTTTCTGTTGACTACCCTGATGATGAGGCCGAATTAGACATTATACGCCTTGTTCGTGGCGAAGAATCGTCTCAAAAGCAGACCGCGGGAAAAAAGGAGGAGAAGTCAGAAAGCGAAGTTAATATTCAGCTTGATCCTTCTGTCGTCATGCAAGCAAGAAGCGAGTTATCCCAAATTGAAGTCTCTGAGATCAGTGAGCGTTATATCGTTGCCTTAGTCATGGCGACACGTAAACCTGAGCGTTATAACGAGTCTAATTTGTCTCGCTGGATCGAAATAGGCTCTAGCCCTCGAGCGTCTATTTCATTGGATAAATGTGCGCGAGCTTATGCGTGGTTGCAAGGCCGAGATTATGTCGATCCAGATGATATTCGAGCAATGGCCCATTCAGTTTTGGGGCATCGTGTTACCTTGAGCTACGACGCCTTGGCTGATGGCGTAACGCAAGAACAAGTGATCAATGAGTTATTGGATCACGTTGTTATTGGGTAGGGATTTTTATGAATGATAAAAGTACTGATCCACGAATACATTGTGATTACAGCAAGCTAATTAAACTGCAATCCCAAGCGAGGGCGTTCAGTTTATTACCGAATTTAAAATCAGGCACCGCGTTGTCTGGCCGTCATTCGTCTATTTTTCGGGGGCGAGGTTTAAATTTTGAAGAGCTAAGACATTACCAACTCGGTGATGATATTCGTAATTTAGATTGGAAAGTCACGATGCGAACCGGTAAACCTCATGT
>JAAGZR010000141.1 GCA_024206155.1 Aliivibrio sp. | reverse complement strand
TCAGAAACCATTAAATATTATTAATAATGTTCTGAATAAGATGACTAATGGTGATATGCGAGTGAGAACCCAATATAAAGCAAATGATGAATTTGGTGAGTTAAGTCATTTAATTGATATATTGGCAAGCAGCATGTCAGATACTTTAGCGAAAGTAGGTGATGGTGCTGAGTTATTACAGCAAGAGGCCATTCGTTCTTCGGCGATGAGTGAACAGGCAATGATTCGAATTGAAGAGCAAAAGTCAAAAACAGATCAAGTCGCGGCAGCAATATCGGAAATGGAAGTGAGCTCTACTGAGATCTCGAATTCAACAGCGCAGGCTGCAAGTGAAGTTGAAAGCACTAATGAAGCTGCGACTCGAGGACGAACTCAGGTTCAATTGAGCCGTCAACTGACAGAGCAACTAAATGATAATATTAAAGATGCAGTGAATAACACAGAGCAATTAAATCAATATTCAGCAAATATTGGCTCTATTTTGCATGTTATTCAAGGTATTGCAGAGCAAACCAATTTACTGGCGCTTAACGCTGCAATTGAAGCCGCGCGTGCAGGTGAGCATGGTAGAGGTTTTGCGGTTGTAGCCGACGAAGTTAGAGCATTAGCGACGAGAACTCAGCAGTCAACGGAAGAAATCAATCAAATGATTGGAAACCTACAAGGTAATTCGACTCGAATGGCTGAGACTATGAGTGTAAGCCAGCAGCAGATGGAAGAGTGTTTAATACAGACCCGCCTTACTGATGAAACGCTGCAAGATATCGCGAATCGAATTCAGAAAATTCATGACATGACTCATCATGTAGCTCATGCAACAGAAGAACAGATCAAGGTTAGCCATGATATTTCGGCACATATCAGCAGTATTGCTGAGGTGGCCTTCCATGCAGAGCAAGAGGCGCGAAGTTCCGCTTCTAGTAGCCAAATATTGGCACAACAAGCCAAAGAGCAACAAACTCTTATTTCAAAATTTCAAGCCTAAGAATGGTGCAATGAAAAAGTTTAAATATCTATCTATCGCTGCATGCCTAGCATTGTCAGCAAGTAACACTTATGCACAAACGACAGTTATTATCGAATCGTGGCGTGCTGATGGCCCAATTTGGAATGAAAAAATCATTCCGGCTTTTAATAAGCACCACCCTGAGATTACGGTGAAGTATGTTGCGCCTTCGGAGGCTGATGTTGCTAAGTGGAACTCTGATCCTGTTGGTTTTTTGCAGCGACGTATTACAAGTGATCAGGCTGGTGATTTGATTGCATGCCGTCCTTTTGATGGTTCTCTTGAATTATTCCAAAAAGGTTTACTTAAAGAAGTAACAGAAATGGAAGGGATAGAAAACTTCCCAAGTTTTGCTCAAACACCATGGCAAACAGATTCTGGAGCTCAGACCTTTTGTTTGCCAATGGCATCGGTAATACATGGATTCTTTTATAATAAAGACATATTTACCAAGTTGAACTTGAAAGAGCCAACGACTAATGCTGAATTTTATCAAATTCTTGATAAAGCAAAGCAGGCAAATTATTTACCGCTCGCAATGGGTTTGAAAGATAAGTGGGAAACGGACGCGTTAGCTTTCCAAAATATTGGTCCAACGTATTGGAAAGGTGAGGATGGTCGAAATGGGCTACTTTCAGGTCAAGAGCGAATGGACAGCCTGCCTTACCAGCAAACATATAGTCAGCTTGCTCGTTGGGCAGATTATATGGGAGATGCTCCAGAGAATAGAGGTTACGGTCAATCTCGTAGCTTATTTGTAAATGGACAAGCTGCGGTATTCCCCGCTGGATCATGGGACATTTTAACCTTTAAAGGCAAAATGAACATGGGTGTATTTCCACCACCAGTAGAAAAACAAGGAGATGCATGCTATTTCAGTGATCATACCGACCTTGGTATGGGCATCAATGCACGAACTAAAAACCCTGAAGCAGCGGAAACCTTTTTGAAATGGATGACAACGGCTGAATTTGCGGAATTGCTTACCAATGAGCTGTCAGGTTTCTTCTCACTTTCTAATCATTTCTTTGAAGTGAAAGATCCGATTGCAGAAGAGATGATATCATGGCGTGAAACCTGTGATTCTACAATTCGAAGCTCAACACATATTTTATCTCGAGGTCAACCAAGCTTAGAGCAAAATATATGGAGTACTACGGTTGATGTAATGACTGGTAAATTAGCACCTAAAACAGCAGCTGAACAATTGCAGCATGGTTTAGAACAGTGGTACGGACCGCAAATCAATAGCCGTCAACGCCAAAGTGCTCGCTGCGAATAGTCATTAAACTGAATCTTGCATAAGTAAAGTAAGAGTGTTCATCAACTAAGTTAATACCGCTCATTGTTTAATGAGCGGTATTGTCATTAACATTATTTTTTATTCGGTCTCCAATCCTGACGGACCCAATACGTTCCCATCCAAAATAGCTTTACCATCTTGCATTATTAATCGTTCTTCAATTAACCACTTAGCCACCATTGGGTAGATTACATGCTCTTGAACTTGTACGCGTGATGCAACCTCTTCTGCGGTATCATTTTCAAAGATTGGCACTTTCGCTTGCAGTATAACTGGGCCGCCATCTAACTCGGGGGTAACAAAATGAACACTGGTGCCATGTTCTTTATCACCAGCATCAATTGCGCGTTGATGAGTATGTAATCCTGTATATTTTGGTAAAAGAGAAGGATGGATATTCAGCATTTTTCCTTGGTAGCGAAGCACAAAATCTTCACTTAAAATACGCATAAAACCAGCAAGAATAATCACATCAGGCTGATGAAGATCGATAAGGGTCGCTAGCGCTTGATCGTACTGCTCGCGATTCTCGTATCCTTTTGCACTTAATGAGTGAACATTAATACCAGCATTAATGGCTCTTTGTAATCCAAAAGCATCACTTTTATTTGAAATAACCGCTGTAATACGGGCGTTGGAGATATTATTACCACAAGCATCGATAAACGCTTGTAGGTTGCTGCCACTTCCTGAGACTAATACAACAATATTTTTCATTATAATTATCTTATTTTGTTTAATACTAAGTAATGGTAACCATTCGAGCACAAATGGCAGATATAAAAAAGGTGATCGAATAATTGATCACCTTTCTATTTATGCTTTATGAACTAGTTCAAAGTTTGTGGACACCGATTAACGGATCTCTACTTGCTCTTCACCTTGTTCAGCGGTAGCCACTTCACCAATAACCCAAGCGTTTTCGCCTTCGGCATTTAGTAGAGCAACAGCTTGTTCTGCTTGTTCTTTTGGAAGTGCAATAACAAGGCCTACACCACAGTTAAAGGTACGGTACATTTCGTAGGTATCTACGTTACCTTTTTCTTGTAGCCAGTTAAAGATAGCAGGCCATTCCCAGCTCTTACCATCAACAACCGCTTTTGTTCCTTCAGGAAGTACGCGTGGAATATTTTCCCAGAAGCCACCACCCGTAATATGAGAGATAGCATGAATATCATGCTCTGCAATCATTTTAAGTGCTGATTTAATGTAGATCTTTGTTGGTTCAATAAGATGGGCTGCAACGGTTTTTCCGTTTAGCTCTTCATTAAGATCCGCGTTTGAAACTTCAAGGATTTTACGGATTAATGAGTAACCATTTGAGTGGGGGCCACTTGAACCAACTGCAATTAGTGCATCACCCGCAGCGACTTTTGTGCCATCGATGATATCTTCTTTTTCAACAACACCAACACAGAAACCAGCAACGTCGTAGTCTTCGCCTTCATACATGCCAGGCATCTCTGCAGTTTCACCACCGATTAATGCACAACCTGCTTGAATACAACCTTCACCGATACCGGTTACTACTTCGGCAGCCACATCGATGTCAAGCTTGCCCGTTGCATAATAGTCAAGGAAGAAAAGAGGTTCACCACCTTGTACAATTAGGTCATTAACACACATTGCCACTAAGTCGATACCGATAGTATCGTGCTTATTTAGGTCAAGCGCTAAACGTAACTTAGTACCAACGCCGTCAGTACCAGAAACTAAAACAGGTTGTTTATATTTAGTTGGAAGTTCACATAGCGCACCAAAACCACCAATGCCACCCATTACTTCAGGGCGACGAGTACGTTTTACTACGCCTTTAATTCGATCAACAAGTGCATTACCAGCATCAATGTCTACACCAGCATCTTTGTAGCTAAGAGAAGTTTTGTTGTCGCTCACGGAGGTGTCCTCGCCATAGGTTGGATTTCGAAAATCCGCGCCATTCTAACAGCACAATGTAAAAAGGGAAACGTTTGCGTAAGGAAAATTGCATAAATTTTGTAATAAAAAATAATAAATTCAGTAAATGCTTTTAAGAGGTATAAAATATTTTCTTATAACGTCATTTTTCAATTCAAAATTATGTATAATTACAAGGTTTGATTAATGTATCAGTATCTGGAGTCTGAAATGAAAGTTGTTGAAGTAAAACATCCGCTAATAAAACACAAAATTGGTTTAATGCGTGAAGGCGAAATCAGCACTAAGCGTTTTCGTGAATTAGCAACAGAAGTAGGTAGCCTTCTAACGTATGAAGCAACATCAGATTTTGAAACAGAAAAAGTAACTATCAATGGCTGGAATGGTCCTGTTGAAGTTGACCAAATTAAAGGCAAAAAAGTAACAGTAGTACCAATTCTTCGTGCTGGTCTTGGTATGATGGATGGCGTTTTAGAGCACATCCCAAGCGCGCGTATCAGTGTTGTTGGCATCTACCGTGATGAAGAAACATTAGAACCAGTACCATACTTCAATAAATTGGCCTCTAACATTGATGAGCGTATTGCTCTTGTTGTTGACCCAATGTTAGCAACAGGCGGTTCTATGATTGCTACGCTAGATCTTTTAAAAGAGAAAGGTTGTAAGCATTTTAAAGTCCTTGTACTTGTTGCTGCTCCAGAAGGTATTGAAGCGCTAGAAAAAGCACACCCAGATGTAGAACTTTATACTGCCGCTATCGATGAGAAGTTAAATGACAAAGGTTACATCGTACCTGGCCTTGGCGATGCTGGTGATAAGATTTTTGGTACTAAATAATTTTCTAGCTTAGAAAAATTAAGAATTTAAAAAGGCTTGATGAGATAATCATCAAGCCTGTTATTTAATTAGAATCTAGATTTATACCAATGTAACTAATTAGATGATCATTATGGAATTGGTATTATTTATCTTCTTCCATTTGTGCGTTATCAACAACATGGCTTTCGCCTAAATCATTAGGAAGAATTAAGTTAAGCGCAATCGCAACGATACCACACAGACTTACGCCTTGAAGGTTAAAGTCACCAATACCTACCGCCATACCACCGATACCAAACACAAGCGTTACACCAACAATCGTAAGATTGCGTGCTTTATGTAGGTCTACTTGGTTTTTAATAAGAGTATTTAAACCAACAGTAGCAATCGAGCCAAACAGTAAAATCATAATCCCGCCCATAACGGGTACTGGAATAGTTTGGAGTATTGCACCTAATTTACCAACCAAAGCAAGAACAATGGCACATACCGCAGCCCACGTCATGATTACAGGATTAAAGGCTTTAGTTAGCATAACTGCACCAGTTACTTCGCTGTAAGTTGTGTTTGGTGGAGCACCGATTAATGATGCGGCCATTGTTGCTACGCCATCACCTGTGATTGTACGGTGCAATCCTGGTTTTTTAAGGTAATCTTTTCCGGTTACATTTGAGATAGCTAACATATCACCAACGTGTTCAACGGCTGGGGCAATTGCTACTGGGATCATGAACAGAATGGCATTAATATTAAATTCAGGAAACGTGAAATTAGGCAGTGCAAACCAAGCGGCTTGATGAACTGGAGTGAAATCAACTACACCAAAAATAAGGCTTAATGAATAACCCACAATAATACCAGAGAGGATTGGTAGCAGCTTGAAAAAGCCTTTAGAGAAAACACTCACTGCAATAGTGGTAAATAACGAAGCCGCCGCAATCCAGAAAGCAAGTTGTCCATCAACTAATTGAAATGCACCATCGCCTGTTTTACCTAAAGCCATATTTACTGCTGTTGGAGCAAGCCCTAAACCAATGACCATGATGACCGGACCAACAACCACAGGAGGCAGTAATTTATGAATAAAAGCAACGCCTCTCACTTTAATCACGGCGCCTAAAATGACATAAACAAATCCAGCAACCATTAAGCCACCCATAGTCGCAGGAATGCCCCATGTTTGAGTGCCATAAATAATTGGAGCGATAAAGGCAAAAGAGGAGGCAAGGAAGATAGGAACAGAGCGACGAGTAACTAATTGGAAGATAAGGGTACCAACACCAGCACCGAACAGAGCAACATTAGGGTCTAAGCCAGTAAGAAGGGGAACAAGAACGAGCGCACCAAATGCAACGAACAGCATTTGAAAACCTTGGAACAAATTGTATAGCATTTCCATTTCCAGTAATGAATTTGAGGGATTCTATCACTATTCCATTAATAAATATCTTGATTTAGCTCGTGAAAAAATAAAACTTTTCTGCGTTGTATGACTCTAATTAGCTTGAAAGTTAGATCTGAGTCAATTCGAATCCTTGCTGAATAAGGGGATAGCCCTTATTATCAGCAGTAAATTATAAAAGTAATCATAGGTTATTTGATGTTACGTATTTTGTGTTTATTAATTTGTATGGTTGTAGGGCCTGTTTTTGCTCAACAGCCAAACGATCTCTTTCATACAGAAGTGCAATTAACAGGATCAGAAAAAGCAGAAAGTATTGCTAAGCAAGATGGTTTAGTTAATGTTCTGATCAAAGTGTCAGGAAAAACCGATATTGCTCAAAATGAAGTAATAAAGAAAGCGCTAACGCAGAGTGAACGCTATGTAACACAAATGAGTTTTGTTGAATACGATGACGCACCTCGTACAATGAAGTTAGGCTATAACTCAAAGATGGTGTTGAATTTATTAACTCAAGCAGAGCAAAGTATTTGGGAAACACCACGTAAATCAGTCTTGGTTTGGGTGGTAAATGACTATAATTTCCAAAGAAGTATTATTTGGGAGCAGTCAAACAACAGTTTAATTAGACGAATTAAAGATGCAGCTAATGAGAGAGGCCTACCTGTCATGTTCCCTGTTGGGGATTTTGACGACGTAACTTCAATTGAGGTCCCTGATTTATGGGGTAACTTTAAAAAACCAATTGCAGATGCGAGTGAGCGCTATAATCCACAAGCAATTTTGGTGGTAAAAGTGAGCGGCAATAGTTCAACATGGACTTTATTTGATACTACTCCTCAATATTTAGTTAACGCATCAAAAAAACCGCTTGAAGGTCGTGTATCTGGCTCTGTTCAATTAGCTGATATGGTTAATGAAGTGAGTGATTATTTTGCTAAAACCTACACTAAAAACTTAGGTGCAGTGGCGAGTGATTCTGAAACCATATCTATTCAAGGCATCCATACAACACGTGCTTTCTTCAATATTGAGAAGCAATTAAAGCAAATGAATTCAGTGGCAAGTGTGCAAATAAATACCATTCAAGGGGACAAAGTGACCTATACATTAAGCTTGTTGGGGGATTACCAACAGTTTAATGATGAGTTTTTGAGTAAAAATGCTCGTATTTCACTTATTCCGGAAGCCCCTGTTGTAAATGATGAGATTGAAAAGATGGCTATCACAGAAGGCGCGAGTCAGGACGTCGTGCAAGAGTCTGAGAAATTATTAGAAGATAATGACGCTTTAGTTGAATCAGAAGAAGCTAAAGAAGCAAAATCTGTTATTCATGAGTATCAACTCAGCGCAAGTTAATACATTTAAACCATCGATAATGATAAATAAAAAAGGTGACTATACAATAGTCACCTTTTTTGTGTCTGTAAGCTCAACCTTAATTAGAGTTCGGTATATTTTCCTTTTTCAATTTTTTCGACTTCAGACAAACGTCTAAGTTTTAACCCTAATTCCTTACCTCGTAAGCGAGCATAATAAATATTACCAATAAAAGCACCAGAGGTAATGATAACTTCAATCAGAGCTAGATAACGCTCTCCCTCATCGAGCCAAAGAATCGTTAAACCATGTAAGAAATAAAACATTAAAATAAAGTTTGCCCATGCATGAGTATAAGGCTTCCCTTGGATAATCCCTTTAAGTGGAAAAAGCATTGGTATTATCCACACCACCATAATCCCATAAGGGTTTATCAGTGGGTGAGGAGAAAGGGTACTGTGCCAAAACGCAACAAAACCTAATAGTGCTAAGTTACAAAATAATGCAAGAAAACGATAGCGCTTTGTTTTCGCGCTCATTTCAACTGAATCCATGATAACTTCCTGCTTTCTATTATAAAATTTCTAGAACTTGCTCAGGCGGACGACCAATTTTTGCTTGATTATCATGAGCGACTATTGGGCGCTCAATCAATTTTGGTGTTTGAACCATAGCCTCAAAAAGTTGCTCATTACTTACCGAACTATCCCCTAGATTTTGTGCTTTATATTCCGCTTCTTTTGTTCTCATCATGTCACGAACAGAGGAAAGCCCTAGCTGAGAAAACAAGGTTTTTAATGTTTCTACACTTGGTGTTTCTTCTAAATATTTTACGATTTTAGGGGTAACGCCTTGCGCTTCTATTAGTGCTAATGTTTCACGGCTTTTTGAGCAACGAGGGTTATGATAAATAACAACAGACATACTATTTCCTTATTAATTATAAAGCGCTAAAACGCTCTCTTGATAGACGAAGCTGATCGATTCTTGCGTCGTATCTTGCTTGATCTAAACTGCCATACTCAACCAATTGGCTGGCTTGAGTGTAATTACTTAATGCTTTGTTCCACATTCCTTTAAGTGCATAAACTTCGGCTCTGGCTGCTAATTCACCATCAGAGCTACCATTATCATGATACGCTTTAGCTAATAGCTGCCACCCTGTTGGATCGTTTGGATTATCGTGGGTGTAGCGTTGTAATACTCGAACGGCTTCTGCTGGTTTATTGGATTCAGAGAGGGCGTGAGCATAGTTAATCGTTAATACTGGATTATTTGGTAGTTGAACTAACCCATTTTTTAGACGAGTAATGGCTTGTTCATTCTTTTTTGTGTACAGATCTAAGTCTGTTGCAGCATCAATATAAAACGTATTAAGGGGATCGTTTTTTAATAAGTTATCGAGCAATGGCTGCGCTTTATCGTATTGCTTTGAATCGATATAAACTAACGCTTTACCGTAGTTTAAGGCATTTTTTATATCAACATTATGAGTCTTTGACTTACGAGAAAACCAATCAAGTGCGGCATTACTATCAATGCCTGCAAAACGAGCCACAATGCGTGAGCGAGCGAGATGGTAACGCAGAGAGGTATTGACTTTACGCATAGGGTATTGCTGTGCTCTTTCTCGACTATCAGTAATACGAGATGTCGGTAATGGGTGAGTTAACAGCATAGGCGGTGGTGTGCTTGCATAGCGGTACTGGTCCGCTAAACGAGAGAAAAAACGAGGCATAGCAGAGACATCAAACCCCGATTTTGCGAGTGTATCAATACCAAATCGGTCGGCTTCTTTTTCATTGCTGCGGGTGTAGTTAATAGAACTTTGCATTGCCCCAGCGGTTGTCGCATGAATTGCAGCAATACCCGCTTCAGGTGCCGCAATCGCTAATAATAATGAACCAATTAATGCTGCCATTGTTGCAGGAGAACGTCTTGCTTGCTCCTCCATACTTCGAGCGAGATGTCGTTGAGTAATATGTGCGATTTCGTGAGCGACAACGGAAGCTAATTCACTTTCTGATTGTGCATATAAAAATAAGCCAGAATGCAGAGCGACATAACCACCAAAAAAAGCAAAGGCGTTAATTTCCCGGTTATTAATCAGAAAGAAATGAAATGGAGTTTTAACATCACTGGCGTTAGCCACAAGGCGATAACCAAGACCTTGAACATATTCAGCTAAAACAGGGTCATTAATAATAGGCTGACTAGCTCTAAGCATACGCATATACGCATCACCGTAGATTAACTCTTGATCAATTGTTAAGGTTGAAGCTGCGGTTGTCCCTATATCAGGCAAGTCTAAACCATTCTTTGCCATTGCAGAGAAAGGGCTTGTTAGTAATGAAGTGATCAGTAAACAACTGGCCAGTTTTTTTAGTTTGAGCATGTCGTATTTACAAATCCTTTTTATAACAATTAGTTTATATTTATGAAAGAGATAATAACTTAATATAGAGTTAATAAGAGCACCAAAACGTAAATTGGTTTCTTTTTTGTAGAAATTATGCGATTTATACTTATTCAAATCTATCATATCTATAGAGGTGAAGAATGGAAACCAGAACCTTAGATTTATCACAACAACGTTGCCCAATGTCGCTACTGTTAGCCAAGCGAGCAGCACAAAACTTGGATAAAAATGGAAAATTAGAGATCAAAGTCGTCGACAAAACATCGTTAGCCGATATCATGAAGTATTTTGAACTTAATGCATTTTCGATTAACGTAGATCATGAAGCGTCATACGCACTTTTAACCGTCACTAGGAAGTAGAATATAATATGTTAGATATGGTAACAAAGTGGTATAAGCGCCGCTTTTCAGATCCACACGCGGTGAGCTTAGTTGCGATTCTTATTGTTGGCTTTATTACTATTTATTTCTTTGGCCATCTTATTGCCCCTTTATTAGTTGCCATCGTGTTAGCGTATTTACTTGAATGGCCGGTAGTAAAATTGACTCGATTTGGGGTACCAAGAACACTTTCAGTTATTTTAGTGATCATTTTATTCATCAGTTTGATGTTGATGGCTGTTTTTGGTCTTGTACCGACTATTTGGACTCAAGTTGGGAACCTAATTAATGATCTTCCTTCGATGTTTAATGGTTTGCATAACTTCTTATCTAGTTTGCCTGATCGATACCCTGAGTTCATTCAACCACAATCGATTGAGACCTTATTAGATACCATTCGTGACAAGGTATTAGGGATGGGAGAGAGTTTAGTTAAAGGATCACTGTCTTCGTTAGTTAGCCTTGCGGCATTAGGTGTATATTTAATTCTTGTACCTCTACTGGTGTTCTTTTTGCTAAAAGATAAAGACGAAATGGTGACAACAATGAGTGACATCCTGCCTCAAAACCGCCGTTTAGCGACTAAAGTATGGGTAGAGATGAATGAACAGATAAGTAATTACATTCGCGGCAAAGTAGTTGAAATCATTATTGTCGGAGGCGTGAGTTACATTACGTTCTTTATTATGGATCTCCGATATGCATTGTTATTAGCAGTGATGGTTGGTTTTTCTGTATTGATCCCATATATTGGTGCAGCAGCAGTAACGGTACCAATTGCGATTGTTGCATTATTTCAGTGGGGGTTAACGCCAGACTTTTATTGGTTAATATTCTCTTATGCGATTATTCAAGCACTAGATGGCAACGTATTAGTACCTGTTCTATTCTCTGAAGCGGTAAATTTACACCCGGTTGCTATCATTGTATCGGTCTTAGTTTTTGGCGGCTTATGGGGTTTTTGGGGGGTCTTCTTCGCTATTCCTCTTGCTACTTTAGTAAAAGCGGTATGGAAAGCGCTGCCGGCAACGGATGAGACATTTAATAAGCAGGCGTAATATTAATCAGTCTTTAAAAATAAAAAGGCGATGCTATTTATGAGCATCGCCTTTTTTCAATGATTAAACGGTTATTTCTCGTTTAGCTTATTTATTGTTTAAATAGTCCAATACCACTTCATGATGCGTTTTGGTTTTGAATTTGTTAAACACGTGTTCAATCACACCTTCTTCATTAATTAGAAAGCTAATACGGTGCAACCCATCGTAGACTTTCCCCATGAATTTTTTCTCACCCCATACACCGAATGCGTCTGCTGCTGCGTGGTCTTCATCTGATAATAAGGTGAAGTTTAAGCTGTCACGCTCAATGAATTTACCTAAGCGTTTCACAGGATCAATACTGACGCCCAGTGTTACGACATTATGCGCATCTAATTCTGCTTTAATGTCACGTAGACCTTGAGCTTGTACGGTACAGCCAGGTGTCATCGCTTTAGGGTAAAAATAAAATAAGACCTTCTTACCTTTTAGATCTGACAGAGAAATTGACTCTCCATCTTGATCAAAAAGAGAGACGTCTGGTGCTGGGGAGCCTGCGGCTAATGGCGTGATCATGATATTTCCTTTTAGCTGTGTTTTTCTAATTGGTTTTATAAAAATTTATTTTCCCGCTGACACCCAGTGACTCACACAGTGCTTCAAATTGCTCTTGAATTTCAATGATGTGACATTCTTGAAAGATTTCAGCGGTAATTTGAATTTGAAACGTATTTTGGTTTTCACCCTTTTTAAGCGTTTGAGCACTAAGCGTTTTTAAATCAATATCACGATTTGCTAAGAAGTCTGTGAATTTTTCGGTTAATCCAGGGCGATCTTCTGATTCGACAAAGGCATCAATAGTGTAAAAAATATCTTTCTCTTGATGAGGTGATGTTCGCTTCATCATGGTGATTAAATCGTGCTGTTGCCCAAGTAAAGGCAAGGTGTTTTCAATACGAGAAATCGCATTTGCAGTACCAGAGAGCAGCATGATAAGCGTGAATTCATTACCAAATGAAGCGATACGGCTATCAACAATATTGCAGCTTGAGTCGGTGACAAGACGAGTCACCTTATTAGAGATACCCGGTCTGTCTGTACCAACCGCGGTAATTACAAGGTACTGAGGCATAAAAAACTCGTTATTGAAAAAGATAACCTAATACTAACACGCAAGTGATTGTGTGATAAGCAAGCAATAGTAGACAATCGTCAAAAAAAAGACTCTACAACAGAGGCTCTTATGTAATATCCTTGAGGTATATTGATTGAATAATTCTGCTCATAGCATAGAAGATGAAAACCATAGGGTGTTTACTGTGGTCAAGGACGAAGACTCTTTGCTGTGAAATTAATGAATAACAGAATTAATTCGCACATTCAGGCTAAGAAAAAAGGGAGAAGGATATGTTCTCAGGTAGCATTGTCGCATTAGTTACACCATTAGATACTGATGGTGAAGTAGATTACAACAGCTTAAAAAACCTAGTAGATTATCATATTAATGCCGGTACTAATGGTATTGTTGCTGTTGGTACAACCGGTGAATCTGCGACATTAAGTGTAGAAGAGCATGTCAAGCTAGTGATGAAAACACTAGAGTTTGCTGATGGACGCATTCCTGTTATTGCTGGCACTGGTGCTAATGCCACTCATGAAGCGGTAACATTTAGTAAGCTTTTCCACGACTCAGGTGTTGCTGGCTGTCTCAGTGTGACGCCTTACTATAACAAGCCAACCCAAGAAGGTTTGTTCCAACACTATAAAGCAATCTCAGAAGCGACGGATATTCCACAAATTCTTTATAATGTACCGGGTCGTACAGCAGTAGACTTGTTACCTGAAACAGTGGCTCGTTTGTCAGAGTTTGACAATATTGTCGCACTAAAAGATGCAACGGCTGATTTAGACCGAGTTGCACTTACTCGTGAACTTTGTGGTGAAAAATTTATCCAACTTAGCGGTGATGATGCGACGGCACTTGATTTTGTTAAATTGGGTGGCCACGGTGTTATTTCGGTAACGTCAAATATTGCAGCAAAAGAGATGGCAACCATGTTCGCATTGGCGGCTCAAGGTAAATATGAAGAAGCGGAACTGATTAACCAACGCTTAATGCCACTACATAAAGATTTATTCGTTGAAGCAAACCCAATTCCTGTAAAATGGGCTGCGCATCGTTTAGGTATGATTACTCACTCAGACATTCGTTTACCATTGACGGAACTAAGCTCATCATTACAACCTGTGGTTGAACAAGCCTTAATTAGTGCTGGTGTGCTGAAGTAATAGGATTAAAAATGAAAGTGAAGACTCGCTTTGTTGTTGGATCATTGATGATTGCTGTGCTATCAGCGTGTTCAAGCAGTCCAACAGAGCGTCGCCAAGCCAAGCAAGATTTTAAATACTTGGATACTCCACCATTAGAAGAGTGGAAGCAACCTGCAGAGGCCAGACCTGAGTTCTACTCTCAGTATGATATCCCAAAAGGTGAGTACAGTGGTGGAGTTGCGAAAGACGTAGATATTCGTCCTCCTCAGCAAGTGCTAGAGTTGATCCCTGGAGCTCGTATTGAAGAGAAAAAAGGGGAAGTAACTGTATGGCTTGTGAAAGAAGAAGACGTCGATAAGCTATGGCAAACAGTATTAGCGCTAATTGAAAAACGTGATATTGGTATTGTTTCGCAAAGCGACGATAAAATAGAAACAGATTGGCTTAAATGGAATTCAGAAGATGAAGATCATGAATTTGGTGCACGTTATAATATTGAGAAATTGAATCAAAAGAATCGTTCAGGATTTCAAATAACCTTAATTGATTGGCAGGTTGATGGTAAGCAAACTGAAATAACGCAAGCTAATAAAGCACGTTACAATATTTTGATGACCAATTTAGTAACGTCAGCTTATGATGAACAACTGCGTAAAGAAGCGCGCATACGTGCTGAAGAATTAATTAAGCGTATACCAATATCTATGGGCCAAGACAGAAGTGGTTTGCCGGTTATTATTGCTCGTGCACCGTATAATATCTTCTGGGAGCGCCTGGGTGAGCTATTGCCTATGATGGGATTCACCATTGAAGACAGAAATCGCTCTCAAGGTACGATTGAAGTAAAATACAAAGAGCCTGATGATGAGTTCTGGGAAGAAATTGGTGCAAAACCACTTTCTTTTAAAAGCAAGAAATATAATATATTGCTCGGTGACTTAGGTAATCGTACTTCAATTAACGTAACAGATGCAGCAGGTAAGCCTGTAGATGAAACGACATTAGATTCTGTGGTTCCTGTTCTTGCCGCTATGATTGAAAAATCAAACAATATGCCGAAAGAAGCAAAGCCTGAAGAGTAAACTCACAGGTTAATTATCAGCAAAAGACGCTCATTTTACAGAGCGTCTTTTTTTTCATCTTCTGTCTTGTGCTGAATTGTTGTTGCTTGCTCTGATTTTCCCTCTTTTTCTTGAGGAGTAACCGTTTTTTTTGTGTGTTTAAATTTCATATTTGCCGTTGCTTTTAAAGCAGCAAGATTACCAATGACTACACTCAAAACAATCACGATGATAACCCAAGGGTTCATTAACCATTCCATATTCAATCCTTATTGATATTAGTAACGTATCGTACAAACAGTGTATCAATATGTTTAATGATAGTGTCTTTTCCGGCTAAGTCGACGCCTTTCCATGATTGTAAAATAATATCAGGCGTTAACATTGTCATTAACTCAGCCCCTTTTTCTTTATGGCTAATATGCCAAGGTTCGACAGCAACGCCTTTTCTATCTGCGTTATAAGGGAAAAAGAAACCATATTGTGAGGCATTCTCTTGTAACCACTCACTAAATTGAGCTTGATGACCAGTATTGTATTCCCAGGGCTCAAGTTGAAGATTTACGCCCTCTGGAAGCGTATTTTCAGCATAGACATCAAGATCGGTTCCCCAGTGGTGGCGGCTAGAGCCGGGAAGGGCAGACCAACGCATAATCGCATGAACTTTCTCTATATCACTCATGTGACTGGTATCTAGTGGCAGTCCATCATTACCAGAAATAGAGCCAATACCATTAAATTTATTATTCCAAATCATAAGTTGGCGTTCAAAATCACGAAAGCTACTGGCAATAGTCAGAGCAAATCCTGCGTCCTGTGCTGCTTTTTCTAATGATTTAAATGAAGATACACAATCATGATGAAGTTGACGATGAGGGGTAACAAAAGAAAGGTGTTGGCTGGATAAGCCTGTCAGTTCTTGATAAGTCATAAAGTACCAATGCAATGATGAGAGGAGCTTCCTCCCATCATAACGTTAATCGATGATTACGCGAGTAGATTATTTAAGACTTCTTGATACATATCAGTTAGTTTTTCTAAATCATCAACCTTTACACACTCATTTACTTTATGGATAGTGGCATTAACAGGACCAAGTTCAATAACTTGCGAACCCATTTGAGCAATAAAACGGCCATCCGATGTACCGCCTGTGGTTAGCAATTGGGGTTTTTGTTGGTTAACCGTATCAACAGCATCGACCACAGCGGTGAGAAGATCGCCAGTATCGGTTAAGAAAGGAAGGCCATTGATAATCCAATCTAAGTCATACTCTAAATCGTGTTTATTTAATGCTTCAATAACACGTTGTTGTAAGCTTTCAACAGTTGATTCTGTGCTGAATCGAAAGTTAAACATGACTTCAACATCCCCAGGGATCACATTAGATGCTCCCGTACCGCCATTCATATTTGGAATTTGAAAACTGGTTGGAGGGAAGTAATCATTACCTTTATCCCACTCAGTCATTACTAATTCAGTTAATGCAGGCATTGCTTGATGAATCGGGTTTCGAGCGATATGAGGATAAGCAACGTGACCCTGAATACCTTTAACGGTTAAGTTACCAGTAAGAGAGCCACGACGACCATTTTTAACCACATCACCCACATAATTAGTACTGGATGGCTCACCAACAATACACATATCAATAATTTCATTACGCTCTTGTAGTGTATCTACTACGCGAGTGGTTCCATTAATGAATGGGCCTTCTTCATCGGATGTGATTAAAAAAGAAATTGATCCTTTATGATCAGGATGTTCAGCAACAAAACGCTCAACGGCAACAACCATACAAGCCAATGACCCCTTCATGTCTGCTGCTCCACGAGCGTACAGCATGCCATCAATAATGGTTGGCTCAAATGGGTTGGTATTCCAATGATCTAGCGAACCGGTTGGTACGACATCGGTATGACCTGCAAAAGTAAACAGTGGTGCTTCTGTACCACGGCGAGCCCAAAAGTTAGTGGTATCTTCAAAAACCATGATTTCAATGCTAAAACCAAGAGCCTCTAAGCGTTTAATCATTAGTTCTTGGCAGCCAGCATCTTCAGGGGTGATGGATTGACGACTCAATAGATCTTTTGCAAGCGCTAGTGTTGGGGTATCTGACATTATGTATTCCTTTACTTCATTCTTAAACGGTCACTGTAATAATACAGCAAATTAAACAGTAAACAGTGCTTCGTATTGAGCGGGTTTAAAACCTAAATGGTATTCATTGTTGTGAATCAATATGGGACGCTTGATCATTGCTGGCATCTCTAGCAATAATTCAATGGCTGTTTCTTCATTGAGGGACGCTTTTTGCTCGTCAGTTAGCTGACGGTATGTAGTACCACGTTTGTTTACCACGTTTTCCCATCCTAATTGTTGAACAAACGTAGTAATCATTTCTTTATCAATGCCATCAGTACGATAATCGTGATAAGTAAAGATGATGTCGTTGGCGTCTAACCATTTTTTACATTTCTTAATGGTATCGCAGTTTTTAATTCCATAAATTGCAGTCATGACTTTCTTCATTATGTTATTAGTTATGATCTATTTATAACGAGATTTGAGCAAATACGCCATAGCTGTGCGTTATTTAGTATTCTATTGGTTATAGTTTGAAGTGACTCGTCTTATTTTTGCCATAATTCTTCTCTTTGTTGAGAAAGTATACAATTGTCAAGCAATATCATCAGGGTCTAATTCAGTATTTATTGATGGAGAAGCGGCAGCAAGAAGTGGTGATGCTGCAGGCTGTGGTTGGACTGTTGCAAAGGGAGGGAGTGTTAACATTGGGTGATTATTGGTATGTATAATAAAATAGTTGTGAAAACTAATTACAAAAAATGCATTTTTATGTGTTTTTTGGTGGAATTGTGCAATTATTTTCGTAATTAGTTGATCAATCTCAACATCATAAATATTGAATGATTAATAATTGATCTTATTAAATCAGGAGGTATCAATGGAGTTGAATCCAGTGTTTGCCAGACGCTTATATTTGGCGTTATTGGTGCATAATTTAGAAAGGCCGAATGTGCCTAAGCTTGTTGAGCTAACCGGTTGGCCTCGTCGTACGATTCAAGATGTATTGAAAGCCCTGCCTGGTATTGGTATAGAGTTAATGTTTATTCAAGATGGACGACGTCACAACGACGGATATTATCGCCTTTCAGATTGGGGACCGTATGATCCTGATTGGGTGTGTTCGCGCGAAGATGAAATCGCATCAACCTTATACCATTAGTCTGTTATTTTTAGACTTAATAAAGAGTGAATAAAACGCCAACATCATTGTTGGCGTTTTTGTTTTGGTATTTTTATTTACTACAATGTTATAACCGTTATGGACAAATATAAGCAGAGCCAAGCATGGTCACTGATGTGTTAAATGCTATTGGGTCTTGAAGTACAACAGTATTTGCGTTTAATGCTTGAGCTTCATTTTTAATATCATTAACTGCAGCGATCATAAGATCTTTGTTTGATATAAAAAAGAACGTGTACCAATGGCCTTCACTTCCTGTCACTGTACCAACTTCAGTGCATTTTTGATCTTGAATAATGCTGTCATCATAATGCAGAATAATGGTTTCAGACTCAGTATCTATTGGTTGTGTTGTGATGGCACAACCACTGAGTAAAGCCAGACTTAAAAGAGCAGAAAGAAACAATTTCATATTAAGAATCCAAGTAGAGTAGGGTTGCCGCTACTCGTGATTTCACATTCAATTTTTTCAATAAACTTTTCATGTGTACCTTTACGGTAGCCTCAGAAATAAACAGTTTATCGGCCACTTGCTTGTTACGCATACCTTTTGCGACATTTTGCAAGATCTCAAGTTCACGAGCGGTTAAACTTTCTAATTTATCATCACCGTTAGTTTCTTGTTCTAAGCACGCTCTTACTTGCTCTGAATAAGCTTTGCCGCCTTTCATTGCTTCTTTTAATAAAGCGATTAATTCATCAGGCTCACCGTCTTTTAGTAAGTAACCATCAGCACCGGCGTTCACCAAGGTTTTAATGTCTTGTTTATTATCAGATACCGTTAAGATAACGATAGGGCAAGTTACGCCTTCGTTACGTAGGGCATGTAGGGTATCTAAACCAGACATACCTTTCATATTGAGATCTAATAACACTAAGTCCGGTTCATCTTTAGAGATTAGAGCAACTGCATCAGTACCATTACTTGCTTCACCTGCGAGTGTAAATTCTCCATCAAATGACAGTAATTGCCCAATACCGCGACGCATTAACGGATGATCATCAACGATAACAACATTCCACATAGTTTGTACCTCTATTATTTATTGGTTAAGTGGAAACGTTACGTTCACTGTACAACCGTGTTTTAGTTCAGAGTTTATGGATAGCTGGCCACGAACACAATGTGCACGTTCTTGCATTATTCTTAATCCATAATGATTAAATTTTTCTTCTGTAGGATCAAATCCTACGCCATCGTCTTCAATGTTAATATAGCCTTGCTCACCTTCTTGAAAACAAGTAATGATAATATTATCAGCTTTTGAGTGTTTGATGGCATTTAATGTCGCTTCTCTAATTAATTGCAACAAATGAACGTGTTGTTGTGCATTTATGGGCAAAGAAGGAAGTTCATTATTCAGATGAAGTCGTATCTTTGTTTGTGACGCTAATGTGGTGGTAATTTCTTGTAATGCCTCACCAAAGTGCGCTTTATTAATCGTAAGCCTAAAGGTATTAAGTAGCTCTCTTAATTGAGTATAAGCACTTTTAAGTCCTTCATCTAATTCAGTCAGCGTTGTATTGGTACTTTGGCAATTACACTTGGCCAGTTGTCGCTTTAATAACGTAGTTTGTATTTTTAAGTATGAGAGCGATTGAGCAAGTGAATCATGTAACTCTCTAGCAATCGCGGATCGTTCTTCTAAGAGAATTAACTGGTGAGTTTGTTTTTGAGCTTGGTTATAAAACACACCACGCGCAAGAATATTCGCAATGTTTATGATTAATTTTTGATCTGGGCAAGGCAAAGTAAATTGCCACAGTAAATAGCCGAGCTGTTCTCCATCAATGCTGAGTTCTTGTAGACTCCAAGGTGAGCTATTTGATTCACCACTGGTTATCTCCCAATCTCCACCAGATTCTTCTTCAACAATTAACCTTGCGCTGATGATGCCTTCAATATTTACAAAAGTATCCAGAATATTTTTAAACGCTTGCTCATCTAATTGAGACGCAGATAGCTGTTGAGAGCATTGATAGAGAGTGGTGAGCGAGCGGTTCGCTTGGCTTAACTTCTTCGTTTTAACTTCAACACGGTTTTCAAGCTCTTTGTAACTGAGATCGATTTGTTTTGCCATGTGGTTAAACGAATCGCTTAATTGCCCTAATTCATTATCACTTTTTAGAACAACGTGAACCGAATAATTCCCTTTTGTCATGGCTTTACTTGCTGCAACGAGGTGATGTAGTGGGCTTACAATTTTGCGTTGAGTAAAAAATATAATGAAAATACTTAAAGAGACAATTAAAGATAAACCTAAAACACCAATAAGAGACAGTAGTTGTAATTTACGTTCTGAAAATTCCTGCAGCCGGAACACAAAATGGTCAATCTCATCAACAAAAACCGAGACTTTATTTAAGTAAATCTGCTTATTTTCACTGAGTAGTGAGGGCTGTAAAGAATGCCATTGCAAAAGAATACCTTGATAAGAAAGTTCGATATCGTCTGGTACAAACCATTGCTCTAGTGCTTTAAAAGAGGGCGATTTTATCGATTGTGAGAGCTTGCTGAGGTGTTCAATAAGCTCAGGGGAGTTTGTTTCAATGTCATAAGCCAGACGATAACTTTGCATACGCAATGAGCCAGCAATATTAACGGCTTCGGCATCTTTTAAGCTAGAAGATAAGGTTATTAACGCCAAGCTAGTTGTAACTACTGAGATTAATACAATCAGTAACATCACTTGCGCAATGGTTTTTGTTAATATTGAGGTTTTATTATGCTTCATTTTTGTTTGATGCGGCCTGTGGTTGGCTTAAGGATAATAGATTCTATTTTGTTGTTTTTATTTGTTTTAAAATTTGATCTAGGACAATAGTCCCCCTTGTTTAACCATTATGGGGTATATCAATAAATATGACAAAATTTAAAATTCACCATATAAAAATGTTAATGGAATTCTAGAGTTATGAACAGATGAGTCAGGATAATATGATTGATCACTCTAAGCGAGGTGTTTTTCGTCGCTTCTCCACAAAAAAAACAGAGAGTCCATTAACACAACAGCGCCTGCCTTGGATTAAGAATGAGGTTGATTTCGTATCTCAATGTACTCGTTGTGAAAAATGCATAACAGCTTGCGAAGAGCAAATAATTGTCAAAGGTGATGGTGGTTTTCCTATTGTGGATTTTACCAAGGGAGAATGCACCTTTTGTGAGGCTTGTGCGGCTCAATGCCCAGAGCATTTATTTGATTTACGTATTTCCCCTGCTTTCACCCATCAAATATCTATAAATAAAGAGTGTTTGGCAAAGCAGTCAGTAGAGTGTCGTAGTTGTAGTGATATGTGTGAGACACAAGCAATTCGCTTTCAACTGGTATTAGGTAGTGTTGCTCAACCTCAAATTAATTTTGATGCTTGTAATGGATGTGGTGGCTGTGTAGCGGTTTGTCCGACATCGGCGATAAGAATGACTTTGGAAAATAAAACAACATGTTAGAAAATTTACCTGAAAATGAAGTTCATATTTCAAGTTTAGTAGTTCATGTTCGCCCTGAATTATTAGAAGTGACAAAAGAAAAAATATTAGCGCTACCGAATACGGAAATCCACGGTGAAAGTAAAGAGGGCAAAGTTATTGTTGTTCTCGAAACTGAAAACCAAGGGTATATCACAGATTCAATCGATAAAATAAATGACTTCGAAGGAATACTAAATGTCGCTTTAGTTTTCCACCAAATCGAGCACTTTGATTCGCAATGTGAGGATGAATCATGAAAATGACAAGACGTGCGTTTGTTAAAGCAAATGCAGCAGCTTCGGCCGCAGCTGTAGCAGGAATTACGCTTCCAGCTTCAGCAACTAATTTAATCGTTAGTTCTGATCAGACAAAAATTAAATGGGATAAAGCGCCTTGTCGTTTTTGTGGTACTGGTTGCTCTGTACTTGTAGGAACTCAAAATGGTCGGGTTGTTGCGACTCAAGGTGATCCAGAAGCGCCAGTAAACAAAGGACTTAACTGTATCAAGGGTTACTTCCTATCAAAAATCATGTACGGCAAAGATCGCCTACAAACGCCAATGCTGCGTATGACTGATGGTCAATACGATAAGAACGGTGATTTTACACCTGTCTCTTGGGATGTTGCGTTTGATACGATGGCTGAAAAATGGAAAGCGGCACTGAAGAAACATGGACCAACCGGTGTTGGCATGTTTGGTTCGGGTCAGTGGACTGTAATGGAAGGGTACGCTGCCGTTAAATTGATGAAAGCGGGTTTCCGTTCTAATAACATCGATCCAAATGCACGTCACTGTATGGCTTCCGCGGTAGGTGCGTTTATGCGTACGTTCGGTATCGATGAACCTATGGGCTGCTATGATGACTTTGAACACGCAGACTCTTTTGTTCTTTGGGGCTCAAACATGGCAGAAATGCACCCAGTATTATGGACTCGTATTTCAGATCGTCGTTTAAGTAATCCACACGTTAAAGTAAACGTGTTATCTACTTATTACCACCGTTCATTTGAATTAGCAGATAAAGGATATATTTTCGAACCTCAATCTGACCTTGCGATTGCTAACTTCATTGCTAACTACATTATTCAAAACGATGCAGTAAACTGGGATTTCGTTAATAAACATACGAACTTCAAGCAAGCAACGACTGATATCGGTTATGGTCTTCGTGATACTGACCCGTTACAAATGAAAGCGGAAAACCCCAACTCTGGAGCGATGAGCTCAATCAGCTTTGAAGAGTATAAAGCGTCGGTTGCGCCATATACAGCAGAAAAAGCCTCTGAAATGTCTGGTGTATCAGAAGAAGACTTGATCACTCTAGCCAAGCAATACGCTGATCCAAATACAAAAGTAATGTCTTTATGGACAATGGGCATGAACCAACACACTCGTGGTGTTTGGATGAACAGCCTTGTTTATAACATTCACTTACTAACGGGTAAGATCGCAACTCCAGGAAACAGTCCATTCTCGTTAACAGGTCAACCTTCTGCATGTGGTACTGCTCGTGAAGTAGGCACATTCTCGCATCGTCTACCAGCAGACATGGTTGTTGCCAACCCTAAGCACCGTGCAATTTCAGAAAAAATCTGGAAATTACCAGAAGGCACATTGAACGGTAAACCTGGTGCACACGCCGTTGTTCAAGACCGTATGCTTAAAGACGGCAAGATTAACGCTTATTGGGTAATGTGTAATAACAACATGCAAGCGGGTCCAAACATTAACACTGAACGTTTACCTGGTTACCGTAACCCGGAAAACTTCATTGCATGCTCTGACCCATACCCAACAGCAACAGCTCAAGCATCGGATCTAATTCTTCCAACAGCAATGTGGGTAGAAAAAGAAGGGGCTTATGGCAATGCTGAACGTCGTACTCAAGCTTGGTACCAACAAGTACAAGCAAAAGGCGAAGCGAAATCTGATTTATGGCAAATCATGGAATTCTCAAAACGCTTCACAGTAGAAGAAGTGTGGGGCGAAGAGCTATTAGCAAAAGCGCCTGAATACCGTGGGAAGACCATGTATGACATATTATTTAAAAATGGCCAAGTTGATAAATTCCCACTGTCAGAAGCTCAAGAGCTGAATGATGACGCGAAAGATCAAGGCTTCTATGTTCAAAAAGGACTGTTTGAAGAGTATGCCGAGTTTGGTCGTGGACACGGTCACGATTTAGCACCATACGATACATACCATAACGTCCGAGGTTTACGTTGGCCTGTGGTTGATGGTAAAGAAACATTATGGCGTTACAAAGAAGGCTCAGATCCATACGCTAAGAAAGGGTCGGATTGGGACTTCTACGGTAAGCCTGATGGTAAAGCATTGATTATCTCTGCACCGTATGAAGCGCCACCAGAGGTTCCTGGTGATGAATTTGATATGTGGTTATGCACCGGTCGTGTTCTTGAGCATTGGCATACAGGTACTATGACACGTCGTGTTCCTGAGCTGTATAAAGCCGTTCCTGATGCACTTTGTTATATTCACCCTGCGGATGCGAAGAAACGTAACCTGCGCCGTGGTGATGAAGTATTAATTTCTAACAAACGTGGAGAAGTACGTGTTCGTGTTGAAACTCGTGGTCGTAACCGTCCGCCTGAAGGATTAGTATTTGTTCCATTCTTTGATGCTCGCATCTTAATTAACAAATTGATTTTGGATGCAACGGATCCTTTGTCTAAACAGACAGATTATAAGAAGTGTCCAGTTAAGATCACTAAAATTGCTTAATTAATAATAGATAGGTTACTGGCCAAGATGTGAGTAACCTATTTCAAAGAGTTTGCCTTAAGGCGGAGAAATTAGAATGAAAAAATTCATTATAGCGCTTATGTCAGCAGGACTTTTATTTGCTGGTGCAGTACAAGCAGAAACCGAACAATCTGCAGAATTGAACAATCCAGGAGGCATTGGTGGTGTTGAATCATTACGTGGTGCATCGGAATTAGAAACAACGCGTCCAGCGGATGATTTTAAACGTTTTCCACGTGATCACGCATTAGACAGTGATTACGTATATCAACCACCATTAGTGCCTCATACTATTCGTAACTATGAAGTGTCATTAAACGCAAATAAGTGTTTATCATGTCATAGCTGGAAAAACGCAAAAGAAATGGGTGCGACAAAGATCAGTGTAACTCACTACGTGAACCGTGAAGATGCTGTACTTTCAGATGTATCACCTCGTCGTTACTTCTGTCTACAATGTCACGTACCTCAAGCTGATGCTAAACCATTAGTTGAGAATGAATTTGAACGTGTGGACTCATTGCGCTAGTTGATAGCCAGTACCGTTAAGAGAGGCTATACATGAAATTTTTAAAAGCATTTTGGAAGCGTTTTTCATCACCAAGTAAAGCGGCGGTAGGCGTTGTTTTATTTATGGGCTTTATCGGTGGTTTGCTTTTTTGGGGCGCATTTAACACGGGTATGGAAGCAACTAATACAGAAGAATTCTGTTCTGGTTGTCATGCTCCAATCGTTAAAGAAATCCAAGAGACAATTCACTATTCTAACCGTTCTGGTGTACGTGCTATTTGTTCAGATTGTCACGTTCCTCATAACTGGACAGATAAAATTGTACGAAAAGTTCAAGCATCTAAAGAGTTATATGCGCACTTTATTGCTAAAACTATTGATACAGAAGACAAGTTTAAAGAGCGTCGTGCGCATTTAGCAGAACGTGAATGGCATCGAATGAAAGAGAATAACTCTCAAGAATGTCGTAATTGCCATGAATTCGACTTTATGGATTTCTCAGAGCAAGGTCCGCGCAGTGCGAAACAACATTCAACGGCATTAGCATCAGGTGAAAAAACCTGTGTAGATTGCCACAAAGGTATTGCACATAAGCTGCCTGATATGTCTGGCATTGAAGGTTGGTAAGGAGATAGCATGAGTACATTAGAGTCTGTTATTTGGCATACGTTGGGTTACATCGCAATGCCGAGCATTATTCTTGGTGGTTTTGCTGCGGTTGCAGTGCTATCAATTTGGATATTGTCGTTAAAAGTGGATAAAGAATAGATAATTTAGTTTAATCTAAGTAGATAACAAAAAGAGATGGGTGTTTATAACTCATCTCTTTTTTTGTATCTGCTTATTTGTAGTGGTCAAGTTAAATCAATTTTTGTTACGCAATTATCTGAACAGCAACTGATCCAAAATGGTATTACATACCTAAAAAAGTGTAGTAAATAAAGGCCGCCCAGCTTACAGCAAGTAAAATCCATGGTAAATTTTTGCTTGATTCTTTGCTAATGTGATCTTGTTGAGCCTGTTTATCTTCTACATCAGAGCGGTTGTGTTTATTCTGCTTTTGACGCTGTGTCTTTTTCTTCAGCTTATCTGCTTCTCGTGATTTTTCTTTTTGCTGTTTCTTGTAAAGCGCAATGCCTTTTTCGATACCTTGCGCAATCAATTTAGTTTGTTCTTTTGTTTGTGCTGGTTTTTGTGTAGCTTTAGCTATTGCCTGTGCTTCTTGTTGAGATTCTATAGATATCTGTGTTTTGTTGTTATTTTTCATACGGGCACTCTTAATTCTTCATATTTGATTTTATCTTTATACATCGTTGGAATGTAAACGATACAAAGTGTGACGGCAATATAGATTTTGACTTTTAAGGAGTATCTAGCTCAAAGTTTTTATTTTATTCAATCGTTATTTTTAATCATTTCAGTAATCTGGGTAATTCTACTGAGAAGATTGTTAGTTAATTCTTTCATCTGTTTAATGTTCAAAGGTAGATAAATGTTGTACTCGTTTGATGCATACGACCAACATGGATGGTTAAAACCACCTATTTGGCTATGGTTTGGTTGGGCTATTTTAATTCGCTCCGTTGTCGTTTTTGTTATGGCCGGCGCTAGTCGTGAGCAAGGTACAGATTTATTGGCCTTGTTTTATCCAAGTCATGCGCATTTATATACTAGTTTGTGTTTGAGCTTACCCATTGTATTTTATATGTGGTTAAGTAGTTTTAAAAAGCCCACACGCCCTTTTATGCTGACTCTTTGGAAGCAAGGACGGTGGCTAACCATTATGATGGTTTTGATTGATCTCATGATGTTAATTCAATCGGTTATTGTTAACCGTGGAGAGTTTCAGCCAGGAAGTGCAATGATTATCTTACTTCTTAGTTGGTTTCTTATATTTTTATGTCGCAGTAAACGAGTAAAGATATGCTTTAGTCTGACTTAATGAGAGGGGGCAGACAATGGAACTATCAACAGGTGCATTATTATTTAGTGCGTTATTAAGCCCGCTAGCAATGGCGGATTGGCAGTTAGATTTAGGGTTAGAGATTAATCGTCCTAACTTGCAACACATTACTCATTCATCAGCGTCGTTAGTGCTGGGTGAAGAAACATTAGTGTTTAATTCATTCGATAAGAAATCTCAGGTACAAGCTTGGGCTGAGTTAAAAAACATTGATGCTGAGAATGTTGAAATTGCTTTTCGAGTAACTGAGGAAGAAGGGAAAGGTAAAGTAAGAACATTATGCGCGCCAACCATTATCACCAAGTTAAATAATTTAGAATCTTACATGGTGTCTGACTCATCAGCGAATGAAACAGTAAAGCTTTCAGTGGAAGTTATTTCTTCATAAACTCTATCTTTTATCAAACAATCTTATGTTTTATTGCATATAATGATCTCAGTTAATTCAAAATAGAAAGGAACTGAGTTCATGTCTTACACTCCTCAAACGGCATTACTGCCAGAACCAGATCGATTTGCATTATACGTTACCTTAAATATCAAAAGTAACCCTCAGCTTGTTTTAGAGCAGCTACAGACACTTCCGGCATTAATTGTCGAATTAAATGAGAGCCAACCAGGCGCCAACTTAAGCAGTGCGATTTCTTTCGGTGCTGATTTTTGGACCACATTGTCTGCACCTATGCCGCCAGAATTGGCAAACTTTAAGCAATTAGGTAAAGGTGACACCATTGCACCAGCGACGCATGGTGATGTGCTAATTCATATTCATTCAAATCGTCATGACTTACATTTCTATATCTTACGTAAGTTAATGAATGTGATTTCTGAACACGTTGAGATCAAGGAAGAAGTATCAGGTTACCGCTTTTTAGATTCGCGTGATATGACAGATTTTGTTGATGGAACAGAGAATCCAAAAAATGAAGCGCGCGCTGAAGTCGCATTGATTGCTGATGGTGAGTTTGCTGGCGGCAGTTACATGATGTGCCAACGCTTTGTTCACAAACTACCTGCATGGAATCGTTTGTCCGTTTCAGCCCAAGAAAAAGTGATTGGTCGTACTAAGCCTGATTCAATAGAGCTGGAAGATGTTCCTGCTGCTTCACACGTAGGCCGTGTAGATATTAAAGAAGATGGCAAAGGTGTTAAGATCCTACGCCACAGCTTGCCATATGGTTCTGTTTCAGGTGACCATGGTTTACTGTTTATTGCTTATTGTCACTCTGTACATAACTTCCAAGTGATGTTGAACAGTATGTATGGCGAAGTAGATGGAAAAACTGATCAGTTACTCCGTTTTACTGATGCGGTAACAGGCGGTTATTTCTTCGCTCCTTCACAAGAGATGTTCGCTGAATTAAACGTAAAATAGTACCAATGAAGTAGAGGGATTGCAGGGTTCCTCTTTTTCATAGTAAGCAGATACAAAAAGGCCGCTATTTTCTTTGAGATAACAGCGGCCTTTTTATTGTCTTTAATTAACTCGTTTAATCTTTTAAAAAGATTACTTAGTTACTTTAAGAACTGGAGATTCACCAACAGTAACAGCACCAGTAAGCTTAGTAAGCTCTTTGATTTCGTCCATGTTAGAGATTACAACTGGAGTAAGCGTTGATTTAGCGTGTTCTTCTAGGTACGCAAGATCGAATTCGATTACTGTGTCGCCAGCTTTAACTTCTTGGCCTTCTTCAGCGATACGAGTAAAGCCTTGACCTTTAAGTTCAACGGTATCGATACCAAAGTGAACGAAAAGCTCGATACCGTCGTTAGATTCGATAGAGAAAGCGTGGTTAGTTTCAAAGATTTTGCCGATTGTACCGTTTACTGGAGCAACCATTTTGTTGCCAGCAGGTTTGATAGCAATACCGTCACCAACGATTTTTTCAGCGAACACTACGTCTGGCACATCTTCGATGTTTACAATTTCACCAGAAAGAGGTGCGATGATGTCGATTGCACCAGCGGCAGTGCTTTCAGAAGAAAATGCGCTTTTAATTTTGTCAAACAGACCCATTGTGTAGCTCCCTAAAGTTATATTAAATAGCCACTAAACTTAGTGGCTATATTTAATTCTTTGCAACTATACTATTACTTAGTATTTTCTGCGATAAATTTTTCAACGTGCGCTTCAATTTCTGCTGCTGTAGGCATTTGAAGAGCTTCATCTGCCATTGCTTTCACTGCTGCAAAGTTTGAATTACGAACAATTTTCTTAACAAGAGGGATAGAGATACCGCTCATGCTGAACTCGTCTAAGCCCATACCTAGAAGAAGTAGACTAGCACGCTCGTCACCAGCT
This sequence comes from Aliivibrio sp., assembly GCA_024206155.1. Classification (GTDB taxonomy): domain Bacteria; phylum Pseudomonadota; class Gammaproteobacteria; order Enterobacterales; family Vibrionaceae; genus Aliivibrio. Next base: position 6,640 of record JAAGZR010000141.1, on the reverse strand, counting down.
AGCTCACCACACATACCAGTCCATTTACCTTCTTTATGAGAGGCATCGATTACTTGCTTGATTACAAGCAGAACCGCAGGAGATAGTGGGTTATATAGGTGAGAAATCATTTCGTTACCACGGTCAACCGCAAGAGTATATTGCGTTAAATCGTTAGTACCGATAGAGAAGAAACTCACTTCTTTCGCTAAATGGTGTGCAATTGCAGCGGCTGCTGGCGTTTCAACCATAACACCGATTTCGATGCTTTCATCAAACGCATGGCCTTCAGCACGAAGTTCTACTTTGTATTCTTCGATTGCATTTTTCAGCTCACGGATTTCTTCAACAGAAATGATCATTGGGAACATGATACGCAGTTTACCGTGTGCAGATGCACGTAAAATGCCACGTAATTGGTCACGTAGGATTTCACGACGGTCTAAACTAATACGGATTGCACGCCATCCTAAGAATGGGTTCATTTCTTCTGGAAGATCCATGTAGGGTAGATCTTTATCACCACCGATATCCATAGTACGGATGATCACTGGCTCACCATGCATCGCTTCAGCTACTTCTTTATAAGCAACATATTGCTCTTCTTCAGTAGGGAGTGCATCACGATCCATGAATAGGAATTCTGTACGATACAGACCAACACCTTCGCCGCCGTTACGGATGATACCGTCACAGTCTTTAACGGTACCGATGTTACCGCAAACTTCAACTTGGTGGCCATCAAGAGTGATAGCTGGTAGGTCTTTTAGTTTTGCTAGCTCTTCTTTTTCTGCAATTTGTGCGTCACGAATTTGCTTAGCTTCTGCTAGTTCTGCTTCCGATGGGTTGATAACAATTTTGTTGTTAACCGCATCAAGAATTAGCATATCACCGTTCTTCACTTGCTTAGTGATATCGTTAGTACCAACGATAGCAGGTAGTTCAAGAGAACGAGCCATGATAGAAGTATGAGAAGTACGACCGCCGATGTCACAAGCAAAACCAAGAACATAGTCTAGGTTGATTTGTGCTGTTTCAGAAGGTGTTAGGTCGTTAGCAACTAGGATAACTTTTTCATTGATAGCACTTAGTGAAACAATGTTGATACCTAATGCATTCTTAACAAAGCGGCTACCGATATCACGGATATCTGTAGCGCGCTCTTTTAGATAATCATCATCTAATGACTCTAGTGCACACGCTTGCTCTTCAATTACAGAGTAAATTGCAAAGTCTGCAGCCATTTTATCATCTTTGATAAGGGCTAAGATTTCTTCTTCTAGCTCTTCATCTTCAAGAAGCATAATGTGCCCCTCAAAAATAGCTTCTTTTTCTTCGCCAAAAGTAGCTAGCGCTTTTGCTTTAATAGCTTCTAATTGCTCAGAAGACTTATTACGAGCATCAAAGAAACGTTGAACTTCTGCTTCCACTTGAGAATCAGAGATTGGAGTTTTGTTTAGGACAATTTCATCTTCCTGAAGTAATAATGCTTTACCAAAAGCAATACCTGGAGATGCTAGAATGCCAGAAATCATAGCTTTACCTTAAAATTGATCAAATTAGAGAATGAGAATAATAAAGAAAAAGCTGATTAGTGCAGCTCATCCATTAGTTTAACTAGGTGGTCTACTGCTTCTTTCTCTTGAGCGCCTTCAGCAGAGATAGTTACGTTAGTACCTTTAGTTAGGCCTAAAGTTTGAAGTTTGAAAAGGCTAGTAGCGCTTGCACTTTTACCGTTAGAAGTAACAGTGATCTTTGCATCAAAACCTTTAGCTTCTTTAACGAACTGAGCCGCTGGACGAGTGTGAAGGCCGTTTTCTGCTGTGATTACTACGTCTTGTGAATACATTGTGTATACCCCGATTTATATTTTATGTTGAATTAATGTCGTTAACCAATTCGGTTTGCGAATGTACTTTCGCATATCATAGACTCAGAAACAATCTATCTTCAATCAAATAAGTTAAAGGCAGTAATTTATACATTCTTTCTTATTTATTAATATTAATTTGCCTTAATACTGATACTTCATAATAGATTGTAATTATTTTACACCTAAAAATAAAGAGGTTTGATTATTACTAAGGAGGGAAATGAAATCAACAAAAAAACCCCAGAAGGGGCTTTTTTGGAATAAAAATTGATTTGAGCACATAGATATTACAAAATTATTGCTCATTTTCCTGTTCTGTAAACAATCCTGCAAAGAGTGCTGTACTTAAGTAACGTTCACCTGAACTTGGTAAAACAACAACAATTTGCTTATTTTCAAACTCAGGAAGTTCTGCAATACGGTTAGCAGCTACAACAGCAGCACCTGAAGATATACCGGCTAAAATACCTTCTTCTTCCATTAAACGACGAGCCATGGCAATTGCGTCATCCGAGGTAACCGCTTCAACACGGTCAATCAGTGTAAGATCTAAGTTACCAGGGATAAAGCCAGCACCAATACCTTGAATTTTGTGAGGTGCAGGTTTAATCTCTTCACCAGCAAGAGCTTGAGCGATAACTGGAGATTCAGCAGGCTCTACAGCAACAGACAGAACGGCTTTATTTTGAGTGTGCTTTAGGTAACGACTTGTGCCTGTTAGTGTACCACCAGTACCTACGCCAGCAACGAATGCGTCTACATTACCGTCTGTTGCTTCCCAGATCTCAGGTCCTGTTGTTTTCTCATGAATCGCAGGGTTGGCAGGGTTATTGAATTGCTGAAGAAGTAGGTACTTACTTGGATCGGTTGCTACAATCTCCTCAGCTTTAGCTATTGCACCACCCATGCCTTTAGGAGCTTCGGTTAATACAAGATTAGCCCCTAATGCTTTCAGAAGTTTACGGCGCTCAAGACTCATTGAGGCAGGCATAGTTAGCGTTAATTTATAACCACGAGCAGCAGCAACAAAAGCCAGAGCAATACCAGTATTACCTGATGTAGGCTCAACTAACTCAATCCCTTCTTTTAACGTACCCGCTTTTTCGGCTTCCCAAATCATATTTGCGCCAATACGACACTTAACACTAAAGCTAGGGTTACGAGCTTCTACTTTTGCTAATACGTTGCCGTTACTAACACGGTTAAGACGTACAAGAGGGGTGTTACCAATAGTTTGAGTATTATCTTCGTAAATCTTTGTCATGATCTGTTCCTTCATTTCACGTAACGCGTGATTCAATATGGAGTAAATTTTTGGTGACTCATTTGAGTAACTCGACATAACTAGAATACGAAGAGTTTCTTAAATGAGAAAGGATCAAAAGGTTATAAGTTATGGATTAATAGCTTTATGTGTATCACGGTAAACATCCACCCACATAGCGGTTGCGCCACAAACTGCGATGGGCATAACAACTAAGTTTAAAATAGGAGTCATGGTAAAAACGGTGACTAATGAACCAAAAGATAAGCATTTACCACGTTTGTTTTTTAATTCATCTCGCATGGATTCAAAAGGCACTTTATGGTTATCAAACGGATAATCACAATATTGAATAGCCATCATCCACGCGGTAAACAAAAACCATAAAATAGGCGCTATACTTTGACCAATAGCGGGGATAAAGAAAAGAATAAACAAGCCAAGAGCCTTCGGCATATAGTACTTTAGTTTTTGCCATTCGCGCTTAAAGATCCGTGGTAAATCTTTTAATGCGTCTAAAACACCACCACTTGGCGCTGGTTGCCCGGTTAACTTCGCTTCAAGATGTTCGGAAAGTAAACCATTAAAAGGCGCCGCTATCCAGTTAGCAATAGTACTAAAAAAGTACGAGAAAACAGCAAGAATAGTAATAACAATTAATGGCCACAATAAATAGGAGAGCCAATCAAGCCAACTTGGAATTTGATCTAGAATGTGTTCAATCCATCCGCCGATTTGATTAAATAGATAAAAAAATGACCCACCTAATAACGCAATATTGATTAAAAGAGGGATAAAAACAAAGCGTCGAATACCTGGCGTCATCGCCAAAGAGATCCCTTTTAAAAAATAGTGTACGCCTGATTGAGTTTGCTTATATGTATTCATTATTCGTATTTATACTTAGGTATCATGTCTTCACTATACTCAAAAATGGACATAAATAAATGCTGTTATTGCCGTTTATACCATTCTAAATAGTTCAAATGTAAGATTTATGTCACCACTTTCATTTTGTTATTCAAAAATAGGGGGATTATTTGGTACATTACCAATAAGTAGTGGTAGATTATCATTTATAGATAAACTACCTTAATAGTAGTTGAGAGTAGATTTCCCTTTTTATGTTCCTTTTTATGGGATAAAAAGCACTAGGGAAGTTCAATAAAGCAGAAGAGCAGAGAGTTAGCGATGCAAGAATTGCGATTAGTGTTGATACTTGTTGGGGCATTAGCCATTGCGGCGTTATTGTTTCATGGCTTATGGACAAGTCGAAAGGAAACAAACTCAAAATTTGGGAAAAAAGTAGACATAGATTTTGATATTGATGAAGAGCAACCTACACCAGAACGTAGTTTTGCTAAATCTAAAGATGACATTGCTGCGCCAAAAGAAAGAAAAGAACCTGCATTTGCTCGTGAGGAGCCTGCTTTTTCAAATGATCCTCTTTTCGATTATGAAGAACAAATTATTGAATCCAATAAACCAGAACCAATAAGCGACTCGTTTATTGATGAACCTGTCGTTCAAACCAGTAATAAAGTTATTGATGAACCCGTTGTTAAAGAAGAACCAACGATTTCATTCTCAGCGATTGATGATGTGGTTGTTGCACCAAAAGAAGAATCTCAAGCTATCTCTCAGCCAGAAGAGGTTACGGTTGTAGTACCTGAACCTATTATTGAGCCAATCCAAGAGCCAGAACCTGAAGTTAAAGAAGACGCAATTATCATTAATGTTCACGGTATGGGAAGTGAGCGCTTTAATGGTAATCGACTGTTTAATAGCTTAGAGCAAAATGGTTTAGTGTTTGGTGATATGGCTATTTACCATCGTCATTCTGATCTTTCAGGCGCGGGTAAAGTGTTATTTAGTGTGGCGAATATGGTTTCTCCTGGTCACTTCCAAGTATCAGAAGGTGATGAGTTTTCTACTCCGGGTATTTCGTTTTTCTTGCCTTTACCTTGCCACGGAGAAGCAGAGCACAATTTTAAACTGATGCTACAAACAGCACAGTTAGTGAGCTCAGAGTTAGGTGGTAATATTCTTGATGAGAAGCGAGATATGTTGACACCAAATAAAATTGATGAATATAAGCGGCGAGTAAAAGTTTTCTGCGCTAAATAGATCGTCTATCATAAGTATTATTGTGAATTGAGAAAGGCTCTTTATGAGCCTTTTTTTTATTTTTAGAAAGACAGAACAAGAAGTTGATGAATCATGACTATTGAACAGACCTTAGATCAGCTAAGACAACAATTGAATTACCACGCTTATCGATATTATGTAGAAGACAGCCCTGAACTGCCTGATGCCGAGTATGATCGCATGATGCAACAACTGCTTTCTATGGAGTCTGAACACCCAGAACTTGTTACTGTCGACTCTCCAAGTCAGCGTGTTGGTGGTGAAGCTCTTGATGGTTTCACCCAAGTTCAACATGAAATACCAATGCTTTCTTTAGATAATGCGTTTAATGATGAAGAATTAGCAGCATTTGAGAAAAGAATGAATGATCGCCTTATCACTCAACCCATCTCTCTTTTCTGTTGTGAGCCTAAGCTCGACGGCCTTGCGGTGAGTCTACTCTATGTAAATGGTAAATTAGTACAAGCAGGAACTCGTGGTGATGGTGCGACAGGAGAGAATATAACTGAAAACGTAAGAACGATCCGTTGCATACCATTAACACTGCAAGGCGCAGGCTGGCCAACGCGATTAGAAGTTCGTGGTGAAGTCTTTATGCCAAAAGCAGGGTTTGATGCATTGAACGAGCGAGCGCTAAAGCGTGGTGAAAAACCGTTTGCAAACCCACGTAATGCAGCAGCAGGCAGCTTACGCCAATTAGATTCAAAGATAACAGCAACACGTCCATTGAGTTTTTACGCTTATAGTGTTGGTGTTATTGATGGTGGCGAATTAGAAAAAAGCCACTATCAGCGCTTTGTTCAGCTTAAAGGCTGGGGTTTACCTATGTGTGAAGAGACAAGACAATGTCATTCTTTAACAGAAGTCAAAGCCTACTATAAAGACATTCTTGAACGTCGAGATGCATTGAAATATGAAATCGATGGGGTTGTAATTAAAGTCGATGACATTGAACTTCAAGTACAGCTTGGATTTGTAGCTAGAGCACCTCGTTGGGCAATCGCTTATAAATTCCCTGCGCAAGAAGAGTTAACGGTCTTAAATGATGTGGAATTCCAAGTAGGACGTACCGGAGCTATTACTCCGGTAGCTAAACTTGAGCCTGTCTTTGTTGGTGGAGTTACGGTAAGTAATGCTACGTTGCATAATGCTGATGAAATTGCCCGTTTGGGTGTTCATATCGGAGATACGGTTATCATTCGTCGGGCTGGTGATGTTATTCCACAAATAGTATCAGTTGTAGAAGCACGTCGCCCAGCAGACAGCAAGGCCATTGTTTATCCAACAAATTGCCCTGTATGTGATTCCAACCTTGAAAGAGTGGAAGGTGAGGCGGTTACTCGTTGTGGCGCAGGGTTAGTCTGCCAAGCGCAACG
>JAAGZR010000774.1 GCA_024206155.1 Aliivibrio sp. | reverse complement strand
GTATCGGTGGTGGGTCTTCTAATGCTGCAACGGTTTTAGTTGCTTTGAATTTCCTTTGGCAGTTGAATTTACCCAACAACACTCTTAGTGAGTTAGGCATAAAATTGGGAGCAGACGTCCCTATCTTTGTTCACGGTTTTTCTGCATTTGCAGAAGGTGTCGGCGAGAAATTACAGCCAGCCAACCCTAAAGAGCTATGGTACGTATTAATTAAGCCAAACGTAAGCATTGCAACCGTTGATGTCTTCACCCACCCTGATTTAATTAGAAATACACCAAAACAGTCACTTAATACACTTTTAGACGCTCCGTACGAAAACGATTGCGAAAAAATTGTCAGAAGTGTGTATCCAGAGGTTGATTACCAACTTTCATGGCTGTTAGAATATGCGCCATCAAGATTAACCGGAACAGGCGCTTGTGTTTTTGCTGAATTTAACAGCCAAAAAGAAGCACAAGAGGTTTATTCCTTAATCCCTGATAATGCAACCGGATTTATCACTCGAGGTATGAATACTTCGCCACTCAACCACAAACTGGAAGAGTATAAATCATTATGCAAAATATAAAATTCTCACAATTTGGACGCAACCCTGAGGTTTCCACCGTGCCTGACATGAAGCTATTTGCTGGTAATGCAACTCCTGAACTAGCGCAACGTATCGCTGATCGACTATACATTTCACTTGGTGACGCTACTGTCGATCGTTTTTCTGACGGCGAAGTAGCTGTTCAAATTAACGAGAATGTACGTGGTAGTGATGTTTTCATCATTCAATCTACATGTGCCCCTACTAATGACAACATCATGGAATTAGTAGTAATGATCGACGCACTTCGTCGTGCTTCTGCTGGCCGTATCACTGCGGTAATCCCGTACTTTGGTTATGCTCGTCAAGATCGCCGTGTACGTTCTGCTCGTGTACCAATCACTGCAAAAGTTATTGCTGATATGCTTTCAAACGTTGGTGTTGACCGCGTTTTAACTATCGACCTTCACGCTGAACAAATTCAAGGTTTCTTCGACGTACCAGTAGACAACATCTTCGGTACTCCTGTACTGCTTGATGACATGCGCACTCGTGGT
>JAAGZR010000773.1 GCA_024206155.1 Aliivibrio sp. | reverse complement strand
TGGATTTGTGGTAACCAATGAATTAGTTAAGAACGCATTTCCTTTATTTAGAGAGATACATACAACGAAATAGAGGTGAACTATGACAGAAATTCCTCATGGCTTAATTAAAGGCGTTGTTTTAAAACGTCATGATTGGACTGATAGATTGTTCAGTTTGTTTGTTGAAGCGCCAATTAATCCTTACCAAGCTGGGCAGTTTACCAAATTAGCACTACCAGATGGGTGTGGTGATTGGATAAGAAGAGCTTATTCCATTGTGAATAACCCAAAGCAGATGGAAGGTCATCAACAGATGGAATTTCTGATCATTGCGGATGAAAGCGGGGAGTTATCACCTCGCCTTAAAGCGCTTAATTCTGGCGACGAGATTTTTGTTGGTAAAGAAGCTTCAGGGTTTATGACCATTAATGAGATGCCTCAAGGTGTAGAGGATTTATGGTTATTATCGACAGGAACGGCAATAGGACCCTTTATCTCTATATTGGAAACGCCATTATTGGAAGAACGATTTAAAAATATTGTGTTAGTTCATGCAGTAAGAACGCAATCTGAGTTGATTTATCAAGAGAGAATCCAACAACTAGTTAATAGATATAACAAGAGGTTTCATTATGTACCAATTGTTTCTAGAGAACATGTCACCAGAACTTTATGTGGACGAATCCCGACTTTATTGCTCAGCAGAGAAATCGAAAACCGTGCCAAATGCCAGCTTAGTAAAGCGCATAGTTTCTTATACATCTGCGGCAACCCTAATATGGTTAAAGATACATCTGATGCGCTAAAAGAGTTAGGTTTTAACAAACATCTTCGTCGTAAACCAGGGCAGTTTAGTTCTGAAAATTATTGGTAATCATCAATAAAAATATGACAAGAATAAATTATTTGGAGAAATTATTATGAGCCATTTACGTATTCCAAAAAATTGGACAATTTAACGTTCTACCCCATTTTTTACGAAAGATAACGTGCCAGAGGCATTACTCACTCATCATAATACGGCTGCCGAGGTGTTTGGCCAGTTATGTGTAATGGAAGGGGTTGTCACTTATTATGGCTTTGCCAATGCAGAAGCAACAGAGCCTGAAATTAAAGTGGTTATTAATGCTGGGCAGTTTGCTACAAGTCCACCGCAGTATTGGCATCGCATCGAGTTAAGTGATGATGCTCAATTCAATATCAATTTTTGGTCAGATAAAGATAAAACAGGCAAGAAAATGTTCAATGCTAAATAATTTACGTCTCTTTCTTTGCATTTATGGCATAGTAGGCGAAATTATTAAGCGAGAAGTAAGATGACAGATCAACAAGACGATTTCATGACCGAAGAAACACTGATTGAAACCGTAAAAAATCAAATTGAAGATGGTAGCCCAATCGCGGTAAAAGAAACATTAATGCGCCTAGTGATGACGGGTAATCCGCGTGAAGAAGCGATTGAAATGATGGCGTGTGCACTTGCTATTGAAGTGTTTGATGTAATGAAAAATGGCGCAGAGTTTAATCAAAAGCGTTATAAAGAAAACTTAGAATCATTGCCTGATATGAGCTTTATGGGCGATGAATAATCTCAATGTTAATGGGCAGTAATTGTCTTTGATGTTGAAATAAAAAGGCCTGATAGTGTTGAAGCTATCAGGCCTTTTTGTATAAAGTAATACCTTAATCAGCACACCCTATTTCACCAGTTAACATACAGTTTTGCTGCTGTTTCTCTTGGTTTTTATAGTGCTCATTAGTTAATTCTGTCGAGTTAATGTCAGCTCTGTCTGCTGGAGCACAAGCACTTAGTAATAGTACACTAGCGATACCTACTGCTTTAATCATGGTGTTCATAATGGAGCCTTAATTTTTATAATTGATGTAACCAGTCTAATTTAAAAAGCAACAAACACATAGTGTAAATTAACCTTTTTTTTACATTTCAATCTATTGTTTTTAAAGTGATACTTCTTTCCATGTTCCATGCTCTACATCTTTAATGGTCCAATCGCCCATTGAGTAGCGAATTAAACGCAATGTAGGAAAACCAATATGTGCTGTCATGCGTCGCACTTGGCGATTACGGCCTTCAATAATTGTTATCGCAACCCACGTGGTTGGAATGGCCGCTCTAAATCGAACTGGAGGGTTGCGCTCCCATACGTCAGGCTCTGCCATTACTTCCACTTTTGCTGGAAGTGTCATGCCATCTTTTAGCTCTACACCTTGGCGAAGTTTCTCTAAATCTTCTTCAGTAGGAGCGCCTTCAACTTGTACCCAATAGGTTTTTGGTGATTTAGATTCTGGCTGAGTTAATCGCGCTTGTAGGACACCATCATTGGTCAAGATTAATAAACCTTCGCTATCGCGATCAAGGCGACCAGCGGCATAAACATCTTTTATTGAAATAAAATCTGCGAGCGTCTGGCGATGTTGGTCATCAGTAAATTGACTCAATACATCAAAAGGTTTATTAAAGATAAGGACTTTACGATCTTTTGGTGCAGGGCGTGGTTTTTGAGCCGTTTTTTTCTTAAAGGCTGGTTTTTTCCAATTAGGGGAACGCTTGAATGTCATGTTAACTACCTTGCAAAATTGTAAAGCTTTTGTGGCGTTTAGTTTTAAAGTTCGCCGCTTTTCGCTATAGTACGCGCGTGAAACAAGAGACTAATAAAAATAAAGTCGGTAAATTACAAAGCCTATTATACGTTTTGTTATGGGTTTTGTGGATTAAATAGGGAAATTAAATGACAACGCAAAAATCTACGATTATCTACACCATCACTGATGAAGCGCCAGCACTGGCGACGCATTCACTTCTTCCAATTATTCAAGCATTTGCAGCATCATCAGATATTGATGTTGATACTCGCGATATTTCACTTGCGGGCCGTGTTATTGCAAACTTTCCAGAGTATCTTACAGAAGAGCAACGCATTGGTGATGCACTTGCGGAACTGGGTGAATTAGCAAAAACACCAGAAGCAAATATCATTAAACTTCCAAATATCAGTGCATCAATTCCTCAACTTCATGCGGTAATTAAAGAGCTTCAGGCAAAAGGCTATGCTCTGCCTAACTACCCAGAAGAAGCAAAAACAGATGAAGAAAAAGCCGTTAAAGCGGTTTACGATAAAATTAAAGGCTCGGCAGTAAACCCGGTATTACGTGAAGGTAACTCTGACCGCCGTGCGCCTGGTGCAGTTAAGCAATACGCTCGTAATAATCCACACTCAATGGGAGCTTGGTCTGCTGATTCTAAGTCACACGTTGCAAGCATGAGTGAAGGCGATTTTTACTCAAGTGAGCAATCAGTAACGATTGATGGTGCAACGAATGTAAGTATTGAGTTTGTGGCTGAAAATGGTGATATCACTGTTCTTAAAGAAGGGTTAGTACTGAAAGATAAAGAGATCATTGATGGCTCTTGTTTGAGTAAGAAAGCATTGGTTGAATTCTTTGAAGCGGAAACTAAAAAAGCCAAAGAAGAAGATGTGTTACTTTCTCTGCACATGAAAGCCACCATGATGAAAGTATCGGATCCTGTTATCTTTGGTCACGCTGTAAAAGTGTTTTACAAAGACGTATTTGAAAAACACGCAGCGACTTTTGAAAAATTAGGCGTTGATGCAAACAATGGTATTGGTGATGTTTACTCTAAAATCGCCTCACTGCCAGAAGCAGAAAAAGCAGCGATTGAAGCGGATTTAGCCGCGGTTTATGAGTACCAACCAGAGCTTGCAATGGTTGATTCAGATCGTGGTATTACTAACCTCCATGTACCAAGTGATGTGATTATTGATGCTTCTATGCCTGCGGCACTACGTACTTCTGGTCGTATGTGGGGACCAGATGGTCAGCTTAAAGACACGAAAGCGATGATCCCAGATCGCTGTTATGCAGGTGTCTATCAAGCGGTAATTGAATTCTGTAAAGTCAATGGTGCTTTTGATCCAACAACGATGGGTTCTGTGCCAAACGTAGGCTTGATGGCTCAAAAAGCAGAAGAATACGGTTCTCATGATAAGACCTTCATTCTTCCTCAAGCAGGAACGGTACGAGTGATTGATGGTGCTGGTAACGCCTTGATTGAGCATTCTGTTGGTGAAGGTGATATTTGGCGTATGTGTCAGGCAAAGGACGCTCCAATTCAAGATTGGGTTAAATTAGCAGTAAACCGTGCTCGTGCAACGGGTACTCCTGCTATTTTCTGGCTTGATGCAAACCGTGCTCATGATGCTGAGTTGATTAAGAAGGTAAATACCTATCTTGCTGATCACGATACAGCAGGTCTTGATATTCAAATTCTTTCACCTGTAGAAGCAACAGAATATACATTAGCGCGCATCATTAAAGGTGAAGATACGATCTCAGTAACAGGTAATGTGCTGCGTGATTACCTAACGGATTTATTCCCAATTTTAGAGCTTGGTACATCAGCGAAAATGCTGTCTATTGTTCCTCTTATGAATGGTGGTGGTCTGTTTGAAACTGGTGCGGGTGGTTCAGCTCCAAAACACGTTCAACAGTTCGAAAAAGAAAACCATTTACGTTGGGATTCTTTAGGTGAGTTCTTAGCGCTTGCTGCTTCATTTGAGCATTTAAGTGTGACAACAGGTAATGCAAAAGCACAAATCCTTGCAGACACATTAGATGCCGCAACGTCTAAATTCCTTGAAACAAATAAATCGCCATCACGTCGTGTAGGTGAGCTAGATAACCGTGGTAGTCACTTTTATCTTGCAATGTACTGGGCTCAAGAGCTTGCAGTACAAACCAAAGATGCAGAGCTTCAAGCTTACTTTGGTTCATTAGCTGAAACCTTAACGTCTAATGAAACTAAGATTGTTGATGAGTTAAATGCAGCGCAAGGCGTAGCAGGGGATGTGGGAGGTTATTTCCAACCTGTTGTTGAACTAGCCGCGAAAGAAATGCGTCCAAGTGCTACATTAAATGCAGCATTAGCATCACTATAATTCATCGATTAGATATAAATAGTCGGTAGATAAAATAAAGCCTTGAGATAGCAACATCTCAAGGCTTTTTCTATTGAACCGCTAGGGCGATCAGTTATTTACTACGATTGGTATTAAATACTGGTATTGTAATAATTACGTTTTGGGCAAGAGGAGATAATTTCAGCTCGATTAAATGAAATAACCTCTTCTAGAACAACGTCAAACCCCCATAGGCGGTGAAGGTGCTTCATTACTTCTTCATGGCCTTTATCTAAAGGGATACGGTTATGTGGAATATGACGAAGAATTAACGATCTATCTCCTCGAACATCTACATTCCATACCTGAATATTGGGTTCAAGATTACTTAAGTTATATTGAGCTGCTAATTTTTCTCTGATCTCTCGATAACCACTTTCATCATGAATGGCGTTAACCTCGATGTGTTTATTTTTATCATTATCTAAAATAGAAAATAGCTTAAACTCTCGAATAAGTTTCGGGGATAAATATTGGCTAATAAAGCTCTCATCTTTGAAGTTATGCATTGCAAAGTGAACAGCATCGAGCCAATCACTGCCTGCTAAATCAGGAAACCATTCCTTGTCTTCATCGGTTGGATCTTCACAAATTCGACGAATGTCCTGGAACATAGCAAAACCAAGAGCGTAAGGGTTGATACCACTGTAGTAAGGGCTGTTGTAGCTAGGTTGAGCGACGACATTGGTATGGCTGTGTAAGAACTCGAGAATAAACTTTTCAGATACTAAGCCTTCATCATAAAGATGGTTAAGAATCGTATAGTGCCAAAACGTAGCCCAGCCCTCATTCATGACTTGTGTTTGTTTTTGTGGGTAAAAATATTGGCTTATCTTTCGAATAATACGAACGACTTCTCGTTGCCATGATTCCAGAAGAGGCGCGTGTTTTTCAATAAAATAAAGAATGTTTTCTTGTGGTTCAGAAGGGAAGCGGATCTTCTCTTCAGTGCTTTCTTCTTTGGCTTTTGGTACGGTTCGCCATAGGTCATTTACTTGAGATTGAAGATAGGCTTCTCTGTCTTCTTGGCGAATTTTTTCTTCTGCAATTGAGATTTTTTCTGGGCGCTTGTATCTATCGACCCCATAGTTCATCAAGGCGTGACAAGAATCAAGGATCTTTTCGACTTCATCAACCCCATACTTTTCTTCGCATTTAGTGAGATATTGTTGAGCAAAAAGTAAGTAATCGATAATTGAACTCGCATCCGTCCATGTTTGAAAAAGGTAGTTACCTTTAAAAAAAGAATTATGGCCATAACAGGCGTGTGCCATGACTAAGGCTTGCATTGTAATGGTATTTTCTTCCATTAAATAAGCGATGCAGGGGGATGAATTGATCACTATTTCATAGGCTAATCCCATCTGGCCATGTTTGTAGTTTTGTTCTGTTTGAATGAATTTTTTACCAAAAGACCAATGGTGGTAGTTAATCGGCATACCGACACTAGAATAAGCATCCATCATTTGCTCGGCAGTAATGATCTCAATTTGGTTTGGATAGGTATCCAAACGATAATGCTCAGCTACACGTTTAATTTCTACATGATACTGTTCTAGCATTTGAAAGGTCCAATCTGGCCCATCAGGTAGCTTTGTTGTCCTTTTCATTCTCGCCTCCTAAGCCAGTTGTTTTTGAAACAGCTCTCTAAATATCGGATAGATATCCTCAATGGAACGAATATTTTTCATGGCGAAGTTATCGAACCCTTGTGTTACTTTTTCGTACTCGGTCCAGAGAGTTTGGTGATGACGTTTGGTGATCTCAATATAAGAGTAATACTGACAGGTAGGTAAAATAGAAGCAGTCAGTAGTTCTTTACATTTGGGTGAGTCATCAGCCCAGTTATCGCCATCTGATGCCTGAGCGGCATAAATGTTCCATTCGTTATTTGGGAAGCGCTCAGCAACAATCTCTTTCATCAGTCTAAGTGCGCTTGAAACCATGGTTCCGCCCGTTTCTTGAGAGTAAAAAAAATCATGCTCATTAACTTCTTTTGCTTGGGTGTGATGGCGTATAAAAACCACTTCTACATTTTCATAGGTACGAGTAAGGAACAGATAAAGGAGTACATAGAAACGTTTAGCGATATCTTTGGTCGCTTGATCCATTGAGCCTGAGACATCCATTAAGCAAAACATCACAGCTTGGCTTGATGGTATGGGTGTTCTTTCGTAGTTTTTATAACGTAAATCAAAAGAGTCGATATAGGGTACGTGTTTGATTTTTTCCCGTAACGCTTCTATTTCTTCCTGCATTTTTCGAATAGCAAGTGGGCGGCTAGGCTCGCTGGTTTTAATTTCTTCTAACTCTTGCTCTAATTCATTTAGCAGTCTTTTTTTCCCCGCGGTCATCGCAGTACGTCGAGAAAGAGATTGCTGTAATGAACGAACAATATCGATATTAGAAGGGACCCCAGCAGTTTGATAACCTGCTCGGTGTGTTTCCCACTCTGTTATCTTTTGAACTTGGTTTTTCTCAAGATTAGGTAATTCAAGCTCTTCAAATAGAATGTCTAAGTACTCGTCTTTTGAGATCTGAAAACTAAATTCATCTTCTCCTTCACCATCTGCACTGGCATCTCCAGAACCTGCACCTCCACCGTTTCCTCCTTGCGGTCGTTCAATTTTGTCGCCTTTAATAAATTGATCATTACCAGGAAGAACTCGTTCGCGAATGCCTCCTTGCCCTTGATGAAAAACTGGCTCAGAAATATCTCCTTTAGGGATCGAAATGCTTTCACCACTTTCAGTATTGGTTACTGAACGTTGATTTACAGCATCGGAAACCGCACGTTTAATTTGGTCTTTGTGGCGACGAATAAAACGCTGTCTATTGACGGTGCTTTTCTTTTTGCCATTTAACCTTCGGTCAATAAATTGAGCCATAATATTTCCCTCCTAATTCATACCATTTCAATTAAGTTTTAGCCTATTTATATAGACACTAACTTAGTCAAAATGTTACTGCTTCAGCCCATAGTGATGATGGGCTGTAACGTCCTATTATATTAATTATGACGATTTTCTAACACGTAAATACCATTCTGCTAATAGACGGACTTGTTTTTTTGTGTAGCCTTTTTCCATCATACGAGCCACGAAGTCATCGTGTTTTTTCTGATCGTCAGTGGAGGTTTTTCCATTAAAGGAGATGACTGGAAGTAAATCTTCGGTGTTTGAGAACATTTTCTTCTCGATAACGACACGCAGTTTTTCGTAGCTGGTCCAAATTGGATTTTGTCCATTATTATTGGCTTTAGCACGAAGTACAAAGTTGACGATTTCATTCCTAAAATCCTTCGGATTGCTTATTCCTGCTGTTTTTTCAATTTTTTCTAACTCATCATTGAGTGCTGAACGGTCAAAAAGCTGTCCTGTTTCAGGATCTCGATATTCTTGGTCTTGAATCCAAAAATCTGCATAGGTGACATAACGGTCAAAAATGTTTTGTCCGTACTCAGAGTAAGATTCAAGGTAAGCGGTTTGAATCTCTTTACCAATAAACTCTACGTATTTAGGCACTAAGAAACCTTTAACGAACTCTGTGTATTTATCAGCAATATCTTGAGCAAATTGCTCTCGTTCAATTTGTTGTTCAATAACATAAAACAGATGAACGGGATTTGCTGCAACTTCAGTTTGGTCGAAGTTAAATACGCGCGAAAGGATCTTAAAGGCAAATCGTGTTGAAAGCCCAGACATCCCTTCATCAACGCCAGCAAAGTCACGATATTCTTGATAGCTTTTGGCTTTTGGATCAGTGTCTTTTAAGGTTTCACCATCATAAACGCGCATTTTAGAAAACAGTGAGGAGTTTTCGGGATCTTTAAGGCGAGACAGTATCGAGAACTGAGCTAAAATATCCAAAGTGCTTGGTGAGCAAGGCGCATGGAATAGTTCACTGTGTTCTAATAGCTTTTGATAGATTTTAATCTCTTCAGATACACGTAAACAATAAGGGACTTTTACGATGTAAACCCTATCTAAAAAGGCCTCATTGTTCTTGTTATTTCTGAAGGTTTGCCATTCTGATTCATTCGAGTGGGCTAAAATCATGCCGTCAAAAGGCAGAGCGGATAACCCTTCTGTACCGTTGAAGTTGCCTTCTTGGGTTGCCGTTAGTAGAGGATGAAGCACTTTGATTGGTGCTTTAAACATCTCTACAAATTCCATTAAGCCTTGGTTGGCCTTACACAAGGAGCCTGAATAACTATAAGCATCAGGATCATCTTGAGCAAAATGCTCCAACTGGCGAATATCTACTTTACCAACAAGAGAGGAGATATCTTGATTGTTCTCATCCCCTGGTTCTGTTTTTGCTATCCCTATTTGGTCGAGAATAGATGGATGTACTTTGATTACTTTAAATTTGGTTATGTCTCCACCAAATTCATGTAATCTTTTTGCTGCCCACGGAGATATTATTGAACGTAGGTTACGAGGCTCGATGCCGTATTCTTTTTTTAGCAATTCACCATCTTCTATTACATCAAACAAACAGAAAGGGTGATCGTTAACAGGGCTTCGTTCTCCATTGGCACTTAATATATAAATAGGCAATTTCTGCATTAAGCTTTTTAGTTTTTCAGCAAGTGAAGACTTACCGCCACCTACTGGTCCTAATAGGTAGAGCACTTGTTTGCGCTCTTCAAGACCTTGAGCTGCATGCTTAAGATAAGAAACAATCTGTTCAATTGGTTCTTCCATCCCGTAGAAGTCTTTAAAGGTCTCATAGCGAGAAATAACTCGGTTAGAAAAAATACGACTAAGCTGAGGATCAAGCGCAGTGTCTATGACTTCAGGTTCGCCAATAGCCATAAGGAGTCTTTCTGCTGCATTGGCATAAGCACTTTTGTCATTACTACATAGTGACAAGAAATCTTGCAGTGACATCTCTTCATCTTTTGCCGCTTCATAACGGGCTTGATAGTGGTCAAAAATACTCATATCCATTTCCTCTCGTCATCCGTTCTTTTAATTAATCTTCTATAAGGTTAGTTACTAAACCCTTATTTTGTCCAAGAAAAAACTAAAAATAGAATGAAAATTAATTAAGAAATGTGGCAATACGCAGATATAAAAAAGGCGAACTTTGAAAGTCCGCCAGTTGATGTTTTTATCAGTAGTTCTGTTATTTACTGTGATACTGCTCACAGGCAAGTAATGTATTCTCTATAAGACTAGCAACGGTCATAGGGCCAACGCCACCAGGAACAGGAGTAATGTAGCTTGCTTTTGTTTTTGCTACGTCGTATTCAACATCACCGATTAACTTACCAGAGTCTAAACGGTTGATACCTACATCGACTACGACTGCACCTTCTTTAATCCACTCACCAGGGATAAAGTTTGGTTTACCAACGGCAACCACAACAAGGTCGGCTTGACGAATATGGCTTTCAAGATCTCTGGTGAATCGATGACAGGTTGTGGTAGTACAACCAGAAAGCAGCAGTTCAAGAGTCATTGGACGGCCAACGATATTTGATGCACCGACAACAACCGCATGCATTCCACGTACTTGAATATTGTAACGTTCAAGTAGGGTAATGATGCCTTTAGGTGTGCATGAGCGCAATTTTGGAATGCGTTGAGAAAGGCGGCCAACGTTATATGGATGAAAACCATCAACGTCTTTCTCTGGATCAATGTGTTCTAAAATTTTAGTGCTGTCCATTCCTGCTGGAAGAGGAAGTTGAACTAAAATACCATCAATCTCAGCGTCTTGATTTAATGTGTCAATTATAGACAATAATTCAGCTTCTGTTGTGGTGGTTGGTAAATCGTAAGATTTTGAAATAAAACCAACTTCTTCACAAGCACGGCGCTTGCTTCCAACATAAACCTGAGAGGCAGGATCTTGTCCAACAAGAACGACAGCAAGGCCAGGAGCTCGAAGTCCTGCTTCTACGCGAGCTTTAACGCGAGCACCAACTTCAGAGCGAACGGTTTGAGAAATGAGTTTTCCATCGATAATTTGAGCGGTCATAGTGATCCTTGAAGGTCTAATACTAGGTTGACCCTCGTATTGTCGCAGAAAGTTAACTTAATATCCATAGAGCAAACGTTTGCATCCCAATGATCGAATCTCGTTAAAATGAGAACTATGATTTGTTTTTTAGGTGATAATGACTTTTTAATTGATGATTAGATCAAAGAGTGCACGATCTGACCTTTTTTTCATCATTCGGTAAGATAATGATAAGAAAAGGATTGATCTGTTTTCGGATATTCGTATAATCCTACCCTATAGAGCGCCCTTAGCTCAGCTGGATAGAGCACCTCCCTTCTAAGGAGGTGGTCGAAGGTTCGAATCCTTCAGGGCGTACCAAATT
>JAAGZR010000140.1 GCA_024206155.1 Aliivibrio sp. | reverse complement strand
TGGAGGGTGGCAACAAGATTGGCTGATTAACGCTGATCTGATTGTTACTAATCCTGGAATCGCCTTAGCTTCACCTCAACTAAAGCCTGCAATGGATAAAGGAATTCAGATTGTTGGTGACATCGAGTTATTTGCTTGGGCTGTGAATGCCCCTGTTATTGCAATTACCGGTTCTAATGGCAAAAGTACAGTGACTGATCTCACTGGAGAAATGGCAAAAGCAGCAGGAGTTAAAACGGCTGTTGGAGGAAATATCGGTTTTGCGGCGCTTGATTTATTAGAGCAAGATGCTGAGCTTTATGTCCTTGAGCTTTCGAGCTTTCAACTTGAAACAACCTCTACATTAAAACTGAAAGCGGCTGCATTTTTGAACTTATCTGAAGATCATATGGACCGCTATCAAGGCATGGCTGATTATCGTCAAGCTAAGCTGCGTATCTTTGATCATGCAGAGGTAGGTATTGTTAACCGTGACGATAAACAAACTTACCCTGATGTTGAAAAAACAGTAAAAAGTTTTGGGTTTGATCAAGGTGATTACGGTTGCATTGAAAAAGAGGGCACAGAGTACTTAGCAAAAGACTCAGTGCCAATTATTGCAGCGAGTGAATTAGGGTTAGTTGGAAAACACAACATAGCAAACGCCTTAGTCGCTATCGCTTTACTTGATGCCGTGGGCATTAATATTAAATCTACACTCGATACATTAAGAACTTACAATGGATTGACACATAGATGTCAGGTTGTCGCTGATAATAGCGGTATTCGTTGGGTTAATGATTCAAAGGCGACCAATGTGGCAAGTACGTTAGCCGCATTATCTGGTTTAAACATCGATGGAAAGCTGCACCTATTGGTTGGTGGCGTTGGTAAAGGTGCTGATTTTTCAGAGCTCTCTCCTGCATTAAAAGCGCTTGATTTAATGATGTATTGTTTTGGAGAAGATGGTCCCCAATTTATTCCATTAGATCCACGCTCTGGCTTATTCCAAACTATGGATGAAGCATTAGCATCCCTTTTTCCAACACTAAATGCAGGTGATATGGTGATGCTTTCTCCTGCGTGTGCAAGTTTTGATCAGTACGCAAATTTCATGGCTAGAGGTGATGCTTTCACTCAACTAGCAAAACAGTATTCAGCTGAGAGTTAATTTTGATAATTGATCGTATTAAACAATGGGCATCTCCAGTTCAAGACTGGTGTTTAACGCCATCACCTAAAGTCATGTTTGATCGTCAGTTGGTTTGGATTGCACTTGGTTTGATGCTTACTGGATTGGTAATGGTGGGTTCAGCCTCTTTTCCTATTAGTACGCGTTTAACGGATCAGCCCTTTCATTTTATGATGCGACATATGTTATTTGTATGTTTAGCGCTTGGTGCCTCATCGGTAGTATTACGCATTAAACTGGATGATTGGTTGAAATACAGTATGTGGCTACTGTTTATTTCATTTGCATTATTGGCCGCTGTTTTAGTAATGGGCAAATCCGTAAATGGTGCCGCTCGTTGGCTACCATTGGGTATATTTAACTTACAGCCTGCAGAAGTTGCAAAGCTTTCTTTATTTGTTTTCATTGCAGGATATCTTGTTCGTCGCCACGGCGAGGTGAGAGATAGTTTTAAAGGATTTGTGAAACCATTAGTGGTATTGATTGGTCTTGCTTTTTTCTTGCTATTGCAACCTGATTTAGGAACAACCATTGTTATGTTTGTTACTACTATTGGAATGTTATTTATTGCCGGAGCTAAGTTATGGCAATTTATCGCACTTGTAATGAGTGGCATTTCGTTAGTGATTGTTCTGATCATTGCTGAACCTTATCGTATGCGTCGTGTCACCTCTTTTTTAGACCCGTGGCAAGATCCATTTGGTAGTGGTTATCAGCTGACTCAATCTCTGATGGCTTTTGGGCGAGGAGGTTGGTTTGGGGAAGGCCTTGGTAACTCAATTCAGAAACTAGAATACTTACCAGAAGCGCATACTGACTTTGTTTTTGCGGTTATTGCAGAAGAATTAGGGTTTGTAGGCGTTACTTTTGTTTTAGTATTAATTTTTGCGTTAGTACTAAAAGCGTTACTTATTGGACGTAAATGTTTGCAGCATGATCAGCGTTTTGGTGGTTTCTTGGCTTTTGGTATCGGTATTTGGTTTGCTTTCCAGACTTTGGTAAATGTAGGTGCAGCGGCGGGTATCGTTCCAACCAAAGGGTTAACGTTGCCGCTCATCAGTTATGGTGGTTCCAGTTTAATTATTATGTCGATAGCGGTGTCGCTGCTTATTCGAATTGATCATGAATGTCGGGTCTTTTTAGAAAACGAGCCTCCACGGAGCGAAAATGAAGAACAACAATAAACGTTTATTAGTGATGGCTGGTGGTACTGGTGGGCACGTGTTTCCTGGTTTAGCCGTAGCGAAGCAACTTCAAAGTGAAGGTTGGGAAATTCGCTGGCTAGGAACAGAAGACAGAATGGAGGCTGATTTAGTACCAAAACATGGCATTGAAATCGACTTTATTAAAGTAAAAGGGTTGCGTGGGCAAGGTATAAAAAAATTGCTTGCTGCGCCCTTTCAGATTTTAGGTGCAATTTCTCAAGCAAAAAAACACATTAAAGCGTGGCAGCCTGATGTTGTTCTTGGCATGGGTGGCTATGTAAGTGGGCCCGGTGGTATTGCCGCATGGTTATCTGGCATTCCAGTGGTATTGCATGAACAAAATGCCGTTGCAGGATTAACCAATCAATGGTTATCTAAAATTGCAAAACGGGTTTTTCAGGCGTTTCCAGGAGCATTCCCAAATGCTGAGGTTGTCGGAAATCCTGTACGTGAAGATGTGTGCCAATTGCCTCATCCAAAAGAAAGATTTGCAGAGCGAGCTGGCCCTATTCGTTTGTTAGTGATGGGGGGCAGTCAAGGTGCACGTATTCTAAATACGACCTTACCAGAAGCGTTACCCCAGCTAAATCATGCTATTGAAATTTGGCATCAGGCAGGTAAAGGTAATCAAGAAACGGTAAATCAAGCTTATAAGGATAACGGTATTGCTGATGCTAAAGTAACAGAG
>JAAGZR010000772.1 GCA_024206155.1 Aliivibrio sp. | reverse complement strand
TGGTTCAAGAATAGCAGTGTGAAAATAGCCTCCTATAAGAAAGTGAGGAGCTGATGGAGTTGGCTTTTTGAACTCAAGCGGGTTTGTCATCAGTGTTCTTATATCTGAGTTAGATATAAAGTTTCTACCGTACTCGCCATAGTAATGTTCATCGTCCTTCAGCTTCTCTAGTACTTCTTTTTTATTCTTCATAATGTAGCTAATTCTTTCTCTTGCTCTTTTGTTAAACTATATTTAGATTTTATCGCATCTAACTTACCGCCGCTTTTAACATAATCTTTAGCTTTAGCTAGCTGTTTTGCTGATATAATCGCTTTTTCGGTAATGGTCTGTTTTTTACCGTGACTATTAGTTGCATCTGCATCTTGCGTATCATCAATTAAAAACAAATTACCTAGTGCATATTTCTTACCATAAGAACTAGCAGCACCATAACGCTGCGGCATTTGCATACCTTTCTGATCTAAGTCAACACCTACAATTGCTACAGCTGTAATAGATTTATTATTACCTGTACCTTTTTCTTCTTCGCCATTAGATAATCTAGCAGTAACCTGCATTACAGGTGGATCAAAGCTTATTAATTCTTCTTTGATAGTTACTGATACATCTAGCTCCTTTAAAAAGGGTTTTGTAGCTTCTAGGATGTCTTCGGCAGATCGGAAATAATACTTACCGAATGAGTTAAATCTACTCTTCTTCGATTTAAACTTCGTTTGAATTTGGGTTAATTTTTGGTTTATTGTCATATATATATAATTACATATTTATTTGTTAATTTACAGATAATCAAGCACTTGCGAGTGATCTACATTATCTATTAACTTGTTTACTGCTTGCTTCTTTAGCTCTGATACTCTAACATATGCAGATACGCCTTTGATGTCTAAACCTGCTGCTATATCGTTAGCAGACCATTTTTTACCATCAAGACCATAGCTTTTATTTAAAACAAAAACTTCATCAGAAGTTAAATGCTTGTTCAATAAACTTAATATATAAGCATTAAGCAGTGTTTCATTGTAAGGATCTGATTTATCAGGTATTTGATAAACCATATCTTCATCTGATGG
>JAAGZR010000771.1 GCA_024206155.1 Aliivibrio sp. | reverse complement strand
CAGAGAAGAATAAATATAAGCAATGATGGCAAAATGAGCTGGAAAAAGGCAGAACAATACAAAACAAGCAATGGTTTCAGTTCCCTCCGTTAAACCACTCATATAATAAAGAGATTTGTTTTTATAGATTGGATTTTCAATATTTCGCTTTCCTGCCATAGAGGCAAATGCTAAAAAGCTGCTTCCTGTGCCAATGAAAGAGAAAATTAAGAAAGCACCCGCAATCGCATTTTGTTCAGGGTTAGCGAGAACAAACCCAAATGGAATTAAAGAATAAAACAAAAAGTCTAAGCTGATATCAAGAAAACCACCAGAGTCAGTAATGCCATTA
The DNA here is from genome assembly GCA_024206155.1 of Aliivibrio sp. Classification (GTDB taxonomy): domain Bacteria; phylum Pseudomonadota; class Gammaproteobacteria; order Enterobacterales; family Vibrionaceae; genus Aliivibrio. Next base: position 9,292 of record JAAGZR010000771.1, on the reverse strand, counting down.
ATCCTCGCGAGTGCACCATCAAGTCCATCACAAACTCGATTTAAGACAATTAAAACCAATGCCAAATGGTATTGTTGAAATATTAATGCAGGGAAGGCTAAACAGCCTAGAGCAAAGCCAAAAAGTGTTGTTTGATTTGCAGTGACCCCCAGTTTATCTAGCCCAATGGCAGACATAGCCAGAGGCTTTCGGATTAATTGAATACTGAATTTATCAAGCATGAGGGCTCTCCATTGGCCAAATCAATTGTTGGCTGTTTTTTGGTATATCATCAACATCATGAGTCACTAGTAATGTCGGTATATTTGCTTCTGCTAACTGCTCAAACACCCAATCACGAAATTGTACTCGTAGCGCTTTATCCAGTTTACTAAAAGGTTCATCTAATAAGGCAACAGCCGGCTTAGCAAGTAACATTCTCACAAGACTTATTCGCGCTCGTTGTCCCCCAGATATTTGGTCAGGGAAGGCATTGGCAAGTTTGTTTAAATGTATATGATTCAGTGCATTAAGGGCCTCTGTTTTTCGTTGCGGACCTTTGATGTTATTGGGTAATGCAAAAGCAAGATTCTCCCAAATACATAAATGGGGAAAAAGCAGATCTTCTTGAAATAAGATCCCAACCTTTCTTTGGTGAGAAGCAAGATGAGTAATTGTATTGCCGTTAACCTGAATATCACCAGTATAAGAAAAATCTTGAGCTAGGTGTCCTGCAATAACATTTAATAATGTTGATTTCCCACAACCGCTAGGGCCCATAACACTGAGCGTTTCTCCTTTTTGAATTGAAAAAGAACAATCAGTTAATAATGGTGAATTGTTACGAGTGAGTATGCTGAGATTTGTTATTGATAGACTCATTACTCATCACTTTCCTTGTTGTTGAATTAAGATGAGAACGACGTGAATAGTGCCGTCCAATAAAGAGTGCCAAGCTAAAGAAAACAAACGGCAACAATGCTTGCCATAGTCCATATAAGGCAGTAATTCGGCGATCAAAGCCGCTGGATAAGGCGACGGCTTCGGTTGTTAATGTCATTATTCTGCCTGCACCAAGCATTTGAGTAGGGAGGTACTGAGCAAGGCTTACGCTTATTCCCACAGCCCAAGCATACAAAATAGCAGGAAGCAGTAAAGGGAGTTTTATTTTTATCCAACATTGCAGTGGCGATTTACCAAGACTTAGTCCGGTTTGTGTTAATCGTTGATCAAAACTACGCCAAGGGCCATCTAATGCCAGAAACACATAAGGAAAAGCAAAAAAAACATGAGCCCAAATAACCCAAAGCCAATAAGAGTCACTAGAGAAATAAAGCGCACTGACTTGAATGCCAAAAAGAAGTGAGAGTTGCGGTATCAACATAGGAACAGCAATCAAAATCGATGGGATATGCCAACGGTATTTCAATTTATATTCATGACCAAGCAGAGCGAAAATAAGAGCCAGAGATGACGAGATAACGGCAATAATAATGCTGTCACCAATAACGGGAAGCAGCGTAGCCCATTCACTTTCCCAAAAGCGTAAGGTGAATTGTGTTGGTAATAAGTTAGGAAAACGCCATCGCTGAGAGGTACTCCATAATATCATTATAGGAAGTGAAAGCGCGACAATGCCACTAAGACCAACAAAAAGAGATAGGCCAGGAAGGCGAATCCCCACTCTTCCCGATATTTGCCAATGACGGCAGTATTGCGTTATTCCCCACTCTAAAAAACGATGTAATCCAATAAGTAATAAGCAAAGTAAAAGAAGGATCATAGCACCAGCAGCCGCTCTGGGTTGCAATTGAATATCAGGGTCACTAAACCACTGCCAGACTAATACCGCAAAGGTAGGAGGGTTGGTTGAACCTAGGATCAAACTGACATCAACAACTGATACGCTATAGGCTATTACCGCTAATATTGGAAAGCGGGCTTTTCTTAACCATTGTGGAAAAATACATTTCCACCAAATCTGATGTCGTTGATACCCAAGACTTGCAGCAACTCTCTCTGATTTATCCACCTGTAATTGCTGCATTATGGGAATGCTCATCAGCAGTAAAAAAGGCACTTCTTTAATAATTAAAACCAGAATCAACCCAATGTTAGCAGCATCATTGATAATGATAGGGAACTCAAATACCCAAAAAGGATTGAGGAGTCTTGCTATCATTCCAGTTGGTGAAAAAAGAAAAGCAAAGCCAATAGCAAAAGCAACATGAGGCATAGCAAGCAGTGGGGATAGTAAGGGTTCTATTTTTTTCCAAACAGGTTGCTGCCAAGTGGCTTGTAGAATAGCAAACGCAACAATACAAGAAACAAAAGTACTAACAAAAGCACTAATAAGTGTTAGGAGTATTGAATGTGAAGCGCCACTCCATTCGAGAGCAGATAAATAGCCGTCTAGTGAAAATTTAGATAGACCAATAGAGGGCATATAACTCAATGAAGCGCTCAATACGCCGAGCACACCAGGAGCAATAGGAAGAATGCACACAATAACAAGAAAAATATAGAAAATAGGTAATATCATGGTCTTGCTATTAATGCCTTAGTTAAGAGTTAGATTACTTCAAACATCAAGAAGTAACTTATGCCATACAGTGTTACCGGTGTGAACGGTATAAAGCTAAAAGTAAACTAATTAGTTCATTTTTGGAAGTGCTAATTTTGATAGAGTTTTTTGTTACCAATATCAAAATGTAATGGCATCTTCCACTTTGTATTGATAGATAAGGAAAAATGACAGCATTTGCCATTTTAAGGCCTTATAGTAAGGGAGCTTTATAAGAACTCTAGCATGCTTGGCTTGATGAACTTATGTGATATTCGTAGTTAATGCATTTTTTCGTTACTTTTGTAATCAGTTATTTCTATAGTTTGTGTATATTTGCTGTGAATATTTTTCATAGAAGTAAATTTTGTGATTTATTTCACATATTTCGTGATTTTAAATCTGCTCTATGTATACTCCTACCCCCAATACAAGCCGTCACATGGAGCAGTGAATGACCCCAAGGACTTGGACCAGCTACTGTTAAACAGCTTGTAAGGGTAATCAATGAACATACTTATTTCTATCATCACTTCCTCTTGGTGTAGTCACTCTTCACCGATCTCGTCATCTACGATGGCAACCCCTTTTGTTTCTTCTTTTTATTCTAAAATTTCATAGGCGTAATTATGACTATTTTATTTAGCCTATTAGGCATGTGTGCACTTATCTTTTGTGCATGGGTATTTTCTGAGAAACGTTCAGCAATTAATTGGAAGACCGTATCTAGAGCCTTTTTATTACAACTCTCTTTTGCTGCTCTGGTGTTGTATTTTCCATGGGGGCAGGCCGCATTGGCTGGATTAAGTAATGGAGTCGCTAGCCTACTTGGTTTTGCTGATGAAGGTATTGCTTTCTTATTTGGTGATTTAGCTTCCAGTGGTTTCATTTTTGCAATTCGTGTTCTTCCTATCATTATATTTTTCAGTGCTCTTATCTCCGCGTTATATTATTTAGGCATCATGCAAAAAGTCATCGCAATTCTTGGTGGTGCAATCCAAAAATTCCTCGGCACAAGTAAAGTAGAATCTCTCGTTGCAACTGGTAACATCTTCCTTTCTCAAGGTGAATCTCCTCTTCTTATTCGCCCATTCCTAGCGCAAATGACACGTTCTGAACTGTTTGCTGTAATGGCAGGTGGTATGGCATCAGTTGCAGGTAGTGTGCTTGGCGGTTATGCAGGTTTAGGGGTAGAGCTTAAATACCTAATCGCAGCAAGCTTCATGGCAGCGCCTGGCAGCTTATTAATGGCGAAAATCTTAGTTCCTGAGCAATCAACACCAGTTGACCAGCATGAACTAACCATTGATAAAAGCGAACAAAGTAATGTGGTGGATGCGCTAGCAAGTGGCGCAATGAACGGCATGAAAGTCGCGGTTGCTGTAGGTACTATGCTAATTGCGTTTGTAAGTGTTATCGCAATGGTAAACAGTGGCCTAGAAATGGTGGGTGAATGGTTTGGCTTTGCAGGCATTACATTACAAACGGTATTTGGTTATTTATTTGCACCAGTAGCTTGGATCATCGGTGTACCAAAAGCTGAAATGGTAATGGCGGGTTCTTATATTGGTCAAAAAGTAGTACTGAATGAGTTTGTTGCTTTCATCGACTTTGTTCAACATAAAGATCAATTATCTGCTTATACTCAAGTTATTATCACGTTTGCATTATGTGGTTTTGCTAACATTGGCTCTATTGCGATTCAATTAGGCTCTATTGGTGTGATGGCTCCTGAGCGTCGTGCTGAAGTTGCGAACATGGGCTTTAAAGCGGTATTGGCTGGTACGTTAGCTAACTTGATGAGTGCATGTTTAGCGGGTCTATTCTTTAGTTTATCGATGTAATTACTTTAAGCTAAAACAAAGCCCATGCAGTATGAGAATACGCATGGGCTTTTTTATTTTTTAAATGACTATTTTAATTAACCAATTACTATTTGACCTAATACATAGCCAAGCATACAGGCAGAAATAACGCCGATTAAACCTACCGACATAAATGAGTGGTTAAAGTAGTACTTACCAATTTTGGTAGTGCCTGAGCTATCAAAGTTAACCGTTGCAATGTCTGATGGGTAGTTCGGAATGAAGAAATAACCATATACCGCAGGCATTAAACCAATTACCAAGGCAGGCTCTAGCCCTAGAGCTAAACCAACAGGTAACATCATACGAGCCGTTGCAGCTTGTGAGTTTACTACAACAGATACAATGAATAATGCTAAAGCAAACGTCCAAGGATGAAGCGTAACCATATCTACAATGCCCGCTCTAAATTGAGGCATCGCATATTGGAAATACGTATCAGACATCCATGCGATACCAAAGATAGCGATTGCCGCAACCATACCTGATTTAAATACCACACCATTAGGCACATCACTAGGATCGGTTTTCGTCGCTAATAGAATGACACCACCAAACGCCAGCATCATCATTTGGATTACTACGGACATTTTGATTGGCGCACCACCTTCGGTGATCGTTCTCACTTCTGGCCACATTGCGATAACAACGATAGAAACAATCGCACCTAAAAAGATAAGTACTGCGTTGCGTGCTGTTGTTGGTAGTTTCTCATCTAAAGAAGTTGATGTTGTATTTAAGATTTTTTCACGCCAAACAGGATCTTTTAAACGAGCTTGGTATTCTTCATCATCTTCTAGCTCTTTACCACGGCGTAAGCTGTAAAGCGCTAACATTAATGTACCGAATAGCGTTGCAGGTACGGTTACCATTAAGATAGACATTAGAGTAATAGAAGCGTCAATATCCACTAGTTGTGCTAGATAATACACAACCGCAGCAGAAAGCGGTGAGGCAGTAATAGCGATTTGAGAGGCGACAGATGCCGCGGCCATTGGGCGCTCAGGACGAATACCATTCTTTAATGCCACATCACCAATGATAGGCATAATAGAATACACAGCATGACCAGTACCTAGTAAAAATGTCATTGCATACGTAACAAAAGGGGCAATGATGGTGACGCGTTTAGGGTTCTTTCTTAAGATCCGCTCAGCTACTTGTAACATGTATTTCAACCCACCTGCCGCTTCTAATATAGAGGCACAAGTAACAACGGCTAAAATTATCAACATTACGGTGACTGGAGGGGAGGTTGGCGGCATTTTGAAGATAAAGACTTCAATAACTAAACCAATCCCAGAGACCACCCCTAGACCGATCCCACCAAACCGGGACCCGATATAGAGCACGAGTAATAAAAAGAGAAATTCAAGATACAACATAGAACCACCTGCATTAATGCAATTATAATTAAAATCAACTGTAGGCATTAATACCTTATTTATCATAGGGTTTTATTGAGCGTGTTCTCATTTGGGTTGTTGTTGATTTTATAAATAGAGGCTTGGTTGATCTGAATTAAATGAAAGGTCGGTTTTTATTTTAAAAAGAAAAAGTGGGTTCTAGTTATCAGATTGCAGAGGTGGTTTTGTGCTTGAAATCGGGCATTAATATGATATCAATGCCCATTAAATTTTAATCTCGAGTAAAGTTTTGCTCAGAGAAGTGCTCAAGATCGTACGGTGTTTGTTGGTAAACACAGTAATTGAGCCAGTTAGAAAACAGCAAGTGTCCGTGACTGCGCCACGTTGCTTTAGGGGGGAGTTCAGGATTGTCATCAGGATAGTAATTTAGTGGGATGGTTGGTTCCATGCCTTCACCAAGATCACGAACGTACTCATTATGCAGAGTAAAAGAATCATATTCTGGGTGACCAGTAACAAACACATTTCGCTTATCTTTGGTTGAAGCAAGGTATACACCTGCTTGTTCAGATGTTGCTAGAATATCTAGATCAGTATGTTCATTAAGATAATCTGCAGAAAAATCGGCGTAACGAGAGTGAGGTGCTAAAAACTGATCATCAAAACCACGTAAAATAGGGTGGTGTTGATCAAGGTTATCATGCTTATACACGCCGGATAGCTTTTCTTTACGTGTACGTTTTGGTAAATCATAAAGCAGTTTTAGGCCAGCTTGTGCAGCCCAACAAACATAGAGGCTTGAAGTCACATGATCTTTTGCCCATGTCATAATAGTTTGTAAGTGATCCCAATAAATCACATCTTCAAATTGCACTAAACCTAATGGTGCGCCAGTGATGATCAGTCCATCAAAGTTACGATTTTTAATACCTTCAAATTGACGATAAAAAGTATCTAAATGCTCGGTTGGTGTATTTTTACTAGTGCGATTATCAATGCGTAATAGCTCAACATCCACTTGTAATGGGCTATTAGAGAGTAAGCGTAAAAATTGAGTTTCCGTTTCAATCTTCTTTGGCATCAAATTTAAAATGATCACCTTCAAAGGACGAATGGCTTGCGTGGTGGCACGAGATTCTTGCATGATAAAGATATTCTCTTCACGCAATATTTCAGCAGCAGGGAGTTGATCTGGTATTTTTATTGGCACAACTTATCCTTAAGTTATTTTTAATCTGTAGCAATCTATACGTCCATACACCTAAGCTACCTTATTATGAATAGTGTGTCGATAGCAGAAAGGGCACCAATGTGCCCTTTCGATATTTATTCACTTGATTATTTTATAACAATTAAGCTTTTGCAAAAAGGTAGCTGCGATAGCCGCCAATAAGGTTACGAGCTTTAAAACCATTATTCACCAATTGACGATAAGCGACATTACCACGCAAACCAACCTGACAATAAATAATGATCTCTTTGTCTTTTGGGAGCTCATCCATTCGTTGACGAAGTTGATCTACAGGTATATTAATTGCGCCTTCAATAAAACCTACATTTTGAAGTTCAGCAGGATTACGCACATCAAGTAAAATTTGGTTTTCATTTAGATTATCCACCTCATCAAAATGAATCGCTTTGGTATCTCCTTTAATAAGATTATTCGCTACAAAAGCTGCTTGGTTTATAACGTCTTTTGCACTACCAAATGGTGGGGCATAAGTGAGCTCTAAATGCTCAAGTTGATCTACTGTCATTCCTGCTCGTTGAGCCACAGCCATTATATCAATTCGTTTATCTATGCCGTCTTTACCGACTGCTTGAGCCCCTAAGATCTTTCTTGTTTCAGGAGAAAATAACAATTTGAATGAAACAATCTCGGCACCAGGGTAGTAACTTGCATGGCTTGCAGTATGAACAAATACTTTTTCATAGTTGATGCCTTCACGTTTCAGTGCTTTCTCATTTTTACCTGTCGAGGCCACTGCTAAATCGAATACTTTACAAATCGCAGTACCTTGAGTACCTTGATAGCTTTCATTACGCCCAAGCATATTATCTGCCGCCATACGACCTTGACGGTTCGCAGGGCCAGCAAGTGGTACTAGAGTTTGGTTGCCAGTAATGAAATCTTTTTCTTCAATAGCATCGCCAACCGCATAAATAAATGGATCGCTTGTTTGTAGTTGAGCATTGGTATAAATGCCGCCCAACTCTCCAAGTTGTAAGCCTGCTTCACTCGCTAATTTTGTTTCTGGTTTTACACCAATAGCCATAATTAATAGGTTGGTATCTAATGTTTCTCCCGTACTTAAAGAAAGTGCTAAGCCTTCTTTAGCTTCTGTCACACTTTGAAGTGCAGAACCTAATCGAAGATCTATACCTTTATCTTTGATTTCTTTATGAACAAAGCCTGCCATTTCACGATCAACCGGAGTCATAACTTGATCTGCTAGTTCTAATAGCGTTGTTTTAATGCCTAGTTGATGGAAAGCTTCCATCATTTCTAATCCAATAAATCCGCCACCAACCACTGTTGCATGTTGTGGTTTATTTTCTCTAATTGAGGCGATAATGCGATCCATGTCTGGCACATTACGCAAAGAGAAAGTTAGTGAGTTTTGAATGCCTGGAATAGGAGGAACAATAGGACCAGCTCCTGGGCTTAATAGAAGAAAATCGTAACTCTCTTGATATTCACTGTCATCAATAAGATTTTTAATAGTAATCGTTTTTTCACTGCGGTTGATGCTTATCGCTTCATTCATTACTCGAACATCGACATTAAATCGAGCAAGGAAACTATCAGGAGTTTGTAGTAGTAAATTATCGCGATCTTTGATATCACCACCAATGTGATATGGCAACCCACAGTTAGCAAAAGAAACAAAAGGCCCACGCTCAAGCATGATAATTTGTGCATTTTCACTTAAACGACGGGCTCTTGCCGCTGCAGAAGCGCCACCAGCAACGCCACCAATAATTACAATCTTAGTCATTTCGATTTACCCCATAATGAAAAATCAGAGCCATATTACGCTCAATTGTTTTTTACTATAGTTATTTAAATTAGCTTTGTCTAATATTTGTTTTGTTAAATTTATAATCTCTAAATAAGCATTGACTAATATAGTATTTATACGTATTCTAACTGATATGTTTAAAAAACAAACGAATGGGTAAGAATGATGACAATTCCATGGAACTCTTTATTTGGTGGTATGTTGCTAGGTATATCTGCAACATTACTGCTCTTACTTAACGGTAAAATTGCGGGTATTAGTGGTGTACTTACGGGGTTAATGACACCGAAAAAACGCGATTATGCATGGCGATGGTTATTTGTTATTGGCATGGTAAGTGGTGGTTTAGTTGGGGTTTATTTTTTAGGTGCAGAAGTGCCAAAAGAATATCAAACTTCAATCAGTATGCTTGTTGTTGCTGGCTTACTGGTGGGTATTGGTACTCGTTTAGGTAATGGTTGCACAAGTGGCCATGGTATTTGCGGTATTGGGCGT
>JAAGZR010000139.1 GCA_024206155.1 Aliivibrio sp. | reverse complement strand
GTCCTGATTAATTTGCTTGTTAGCTGCCAGTTACACTTTTCTCTGAAGATACAAAGAACAGCATAAATACACCAAGCATGATAGCAATGTCAGCAACATTAAAGATGCCTGTTCTTAACGAGCCTATACCTATATTTAAAAAATCAACGACAGCACCATTGTTTACTACACGATCATAGAAATTGCTTAACCCACCTGAAAAAATTAAAGAAAGTGCAATTAATGATGATAAGTTCTGTTTAGAGTTCTGAATTAAATATGCAAGTAAGCCAAATAAAAAAGCACCAACTAAAACAACGAAAATCCAAAAGCGAGCACTATCTGATAAAGTGTTACCCAACCCAAGAAATGCACCTATATTTTCGGTATAACCAATTCTTAAAATATCATTAAGATAACTCGTCATTTGACCTTTTGGGAGATATTCTGAAGCTAATACTTTAGTGCCTTGGTCACAACCAACGCATGAAAATGTAACGACTAAGATAGTTAAAACTCTTTTCCAAACATCCATATTACGACTAAACCCTTTTTGGCTGCTAACGCCCTAATAATGGGCAAAAAATTGTTTGCTAAAATGTTGAGGGACGAAAACAGCCAACTGTTTTTTGTCCTTATTTATTAGCTTGTTATATTTGAGTTTTTTAGTAAACACAGAGCGTATAAAAAGCTATAAAGTTACTTAGATGGAATGAGTAGAGCTAACAACGAACCACCACTAAGCCACCAACCGTTAACTTTGAGCCGTTAACACTTTTGCTTATCATTTTCACCAAAACACATTAGGCGAAAACTGAGTAACCAAAAATACAACTCAATTTTATTGCGCTACAACTTACCACAAAAAAGAATGAAATAAGCGCAAAACTACTTAATAAAACACCAAAAACACAAGATAAATAATACTTGAAAAGGTGGTGGAATATAACGCCTCACTAAGAGGCAAATAATTGCTGGCTAAAATGTGTGAGGCACGAACAACAGCCAGCTGTTATTTGTCCTTTTAAGTGACTTGTTATATGCCAATTACTCATTTGTTTCAAATTCAAAACCACCAAACTTTTTAGCGACTATATTGTAAGCCCAACAAAATATCCTTTGCATAAAATAAAACATAACACCATAAAATATGGGAGCTAATGCAAAAAATAGAAATGGAAAACTAGGCATACTTTCACCATTTGGAGTCTCGAATCCCGGAGCCATAAAAAAGAAAAATATTGCTATAAAACTAAATGGCAACATGAGAATAGCGAAGGTTAAAGCAAAAACCTTACTTGTTTGATGACCAGATATATTTTTTATTTGGACTTTCATCTGTGAACCATACTCCTTGGCATATAACGCCGTAATAAACGGCACAAAATAGCAGGCTAAAATTGGCGACG
>JAAGZR010000770.1 GCA_024206155.1 Aliivibrio sp. | reverse complement strand
GGCAATAAGGTATAATCGTTTCGCCAAAAATAACATGCCCAGAACATTGCCATGCCAAGAACAATGCTAACAGATGAACAATGGCAAACGCTAAAAGAAATATTGTTCAAAGAAAAATTTATCTATAACAAATTTGATCTCAGAAATACTTTCGAGGACATATTATATCGAATGCGAACAGGCATTCAGTGGCGAGATTTGCCAGCTGAATTTGGACGTTGGAACACGATATTTAAACGTTTTAACGTACGGTCAAAAAAAGAAATTTTACAAAAAATCTTCAAACTATTTTCTTCAGACAATGATCCCGAGTGGTTATTTATTGATGGGAGCATCGTTAAAGCACATCAAAATAGGACCGCCACCAGCATGCTTTTCTCCAGATGATGATCCTCTTTTAAGTCAACCACTCACAGCAGAAGAAATGCAAGATTATTGGGATAGCCAAGAGAGCAAATAAAAGATAACCGCCCACAGGGGTAATGCCACTCACCCTTAAGTGAACGGCATTAGCCCGAAGGCGGTTCTAAAATTCCTGTGCGGCAGTAAACGTATACGCTGGGCGTTGTTGGACTACGGAAACCGCATCAACATAAATCCCAGTCGGATTGTGCTGGCATAATGACCTCTGAAGATTGGTATTGGCGACTTTTCAGATCGTTGCGTGTTCACCAGGATTTGTAGAAGACTTTAACTCATCGGTAAAAAGTACCCATTGTAAAAAATGTTTTTCTTCTTCTGAAAGTAAATGTTCCTGAACTGAGTCTGCTGAAGTCAATACGCTTATCTCTTTTTTCAATTCAATCAATTGAACTGCATTTAATGCTTTTATTTTTCTCATCAAATCTTGGAAACAGATGTCATTCATTATGTATTACTTCGCAAGGTTGGCGCCATGTTCATCGAACCCAACACCAAAATAGGGAATTCATATCACACAAACGCAGATTGCTGTCATTTTGTCTGATGGTCGTGTTTTTTAATTAATTGCACCATTTTGTCGCTAAACGGTTCAACCTCGTCAATATGAATTTGTAATGTTGCGCTGACATCAATCTCGACAATATCGCTATCACTCTTTAAATCGGTTGCTTTTTCACTTCCGGTGATCTTTAATTTTGAAGTTGGCATGGTCACTCACTATGTTTGAAATTAATGAACAGCAATTATTGGGTATATGTTTAATCAAAGTTTTAAATTTTTTTCTGCGAATAAAAACCCATAAATACCGCAGGGGTATTGCTAGATATCCATACTGCATATACATTCCATACAGGAAAGGATGTTCGCTTGCTATTGCTTCCTCGTGAAGAACAAAATTAGCTCCGAGCCCATGAGCTACGGAGCCACATCTTCTTTTTTCTTCCCTCTTTCTTTACTGTCTGCTCTAATTTCTTTTAATCGTTTTAAAACATCAGAAACCAACAAAATTGCCTCAGGTGAACGCCTTTGCTCATGCCATAGTTCGTCGTAATATTTTTTTAATTTTGATTTTCTCATCGTAGTTTTACCTAAAAAAGCTCTGCTAGCACAGAGCATAAATAAACAATACAACGGCTAGGCTGCCAACTTGTTGTTTGTGATTTTTCCTAATAGAGAATCAGGGCTATTTGTAAAAAATGAAAATAAAATAGTACGCTTCTCGACTATAACCATATAAAAAGCATGGTAATTGCATGATGCATGCAAAAGAACTCTGATATGTGCAGTAATACTGAGGGATGACACCTGATGTATATCACCAATACTGGACACCTTGTTAACGGATAAAAGAGGCTTTGTTGATGCACAAAAAACAGGCAGATTTATCTAATTAAATTGACTTGGTAAACTGCTTGCGACTCATGCCATTTCTGTTTGAATTTAACAAACGCCTTACAAAGCCAATCAATCTAAACGTCATCATATTCCATCGCAAAAATACGTTGTTACGAATTCTGCCGAATACAATCAGGCATTAAGAAATCGTGGTCGGATAGATATTTGGATATCTGATGACATCATTAAAAATTGGCAATCTGAACAGTTGCATGATGGCACAGGCTCTAGCAGAAAATGCCCTAACTCAACTATTGAAGCCTGCCATTCAGATACGAATGGTGTTGAAGTTGCCTCTTCGTCAAACACAGGGATTCATAGATTATCTGCTTGAGTTAATGAAACGATCAGACCTGAATTCGCCTGATTATTCCACCTTATCAGCACGCACACTTGGATTAAGTACACCTCGTTTAATACTGTTTAACATAATGACCATTACCTGCATTTCTAAATGGTTGCAACAGTACGAATCAAGCTTGTTCGGTTAAGTTTTTATATCTTGTCGCGATAATTGATTGGTATAGCCGAAAAGTCCTTTCATGGCGCTTATCCAATACGATGGATGTGCATTTTTGCTTAGAAGCACTAGATGAAGCATTAGAACGATACGGTTCGCCTGAGATATTCAATTCAGATCAAGGGAGCCAATTTACTAGCGCTGAATTTACGCAAAAGTTATTGGATAAAAAAATTAAAATCAGTATGGATGGCGAAGGTCGTTGGATTGACAACGTTTTTATTGAGCGTCTTTGGCGAAGTCTGAAATATGAGGAGGTTTATTTAAAGGCTTATTCATCACCGAAAAAAGCAGAGATTGAAATCGGAAATTATTTGGTGTTTTATAATGAAGAGCGAAATCACCAAGGTCTGAATAATTATACACCTGATGAAGTTTATTTCGGTAAACAAAAGTTCGCAGCTTAGGTTGGATTTACCACTTTAAGATCAGATTTTTTTGTCCAATGATTGGGGGCCACTTCTAATATATATGTTTTACAAACAACTACATGGCTTGAGGGGACTAGCATCTCTTATGGTCTTTTATGCCCATATAACTGCTGGTTACAATATGCATGTTCATGGTCTCTTGGGGCTTCATACTGACTTTGGTAGCATACAATTTTTTATTTCTAATATTGGTGTGTTTGGTGTTGAGATTTTTTTCTTTTTAAGCGGCTTTGTTATTTTGAAGTCTTCGATGAAAGAAAATGCTAAAACATTTTTTGTAAGACGATTCTTTAGGATATATCCAATATTCTTTTTGTTTTCAATTGTTTTTATTGTGGGAAATATTATCACAGGGATGGAACCAGAAAAAAATAACATAGGAAGTATATTGTTAGCATTATCATTTACTAATTTGTTTTTTGACTCCCCTGCATTAACACCAAACTCTTGGTCTGTAGTTTATGAAGTTTGGTATTATTTTGGCCTTTACTATGTGGTTTCCATTTTTGTTCGTAAGGAAAAAACCAGTATCATTGGTATCCTATCTGTATTAGTTTTGCTGTGGTTTGTTGTTACTAAACCTATAACCATATACTTTTTACTTGGTGCATTAACGGCATTTAACATTAATAAAATTGAATTTTTTATTAATAGGTTTAAAGCAATATGGGTAAACTCTTTATCTTTGCTATCTATAGTAGTTCTAGTATATTTGGTATCTCAAGGTATTAAGTTTGGTCATGGTGGGTGGCTTGAGTCCATATCATCAAACGCATTTTTCCTTCCTACCCTTTTGTTGATATCTGTGGCTTTTACCTTCCATAAAGGAAGTAATGTAAACCATATACTCACTAATAAAACTTTAGTTTTCTTCGGTAATATTAGCTATACACTTTATTTGTTGCATCCATATACGTATAGAGCGTCTAGATATCTTATTGGTATTGTCGACTTCCAACATCAAGAAGTGAGGTTCTTAGTGTTTTTGATATTATCATCGTTGGTGACGTTTTTTGCTTCATATATTCTAGGTCGGTTTTTTGAAATGCCAATTTATAGACGGTTTTCAAAAAAAGATATTTATAACTCTTCGAATTAAATATAAATCCTGTTCTACGAACTTGAAAAGGCCGCCATTTGCGGCCTTTTCATATTTTTGGTATCTGCCATAAAAATTAGTAACCTTGTAATAAAGGGATACACCTTAAGCCAGCACTGAGAAATACGGAATTTGCTTCGCATTCCTTAATTTCTCGTCTGGTTAGGGAAATCCCTAAAACCCTTAAAAACCAAAAATCAAAAGATGAAAGAGGAAAATCAAAAGCCGTGGCGGTATCCACCAGATATTCCACTAATTAGAAATGAAGTGAACTTATCGGTAGAGCATCCCACAATTAATACTCGTGCTCAGATGTTTAGAGCGTTACTAGATAACGCACCCATCAGCCAAGTAAAAACTGCTCTGTACCACCAATACTGGACACAGTGTTAAGCGATAAAGAAAACCGCAATGGCGAATAGCCAGTGCGTTTTTTTTCGTGCTAAAACACTTTGTCAAGTCTTGAAGATAAAGTGAGTAAGTGGTTTTATCTGCCTCAGAAGGCATATCGAATGCTTTTAAAGACCAAAAAAAAATGAGGCAACATTTAAGTTACCTCATTTCAAGATGAAGGATTAAACCCCCATGATTGGCGTCATTGAGTTTAATCCTTCGAGATCTTCATATCAACAAAGATTAAAGGACCAATAATGACTACCTTTCTAAAAATTTTCTGCGTCTCATTATAAAAAAAATTATCATCAGCTTACTAAGCGACAATGTTTGGGAACGTCTAAAAGACTTCTTTGAATTTTGGACACAAGAATAATCAATAGTTACTCCATACTAGACGCATTCAAATGTGACTGAATGTTGAAGCATGGGAACTGCCAGTAAAATTGATGGGTAATGGCAAATAAAACGAGGTAATCAAAGGGGGCTTCATTCGGTCAATATTCACGAATAAAGCCTTTTTTCGGAAATGAGTAAATTTTCGGATGTTATTCAACAAGCTCTCTTAAATTTCTCGCCTTGATATAATCATCGACGGTTGAGCGGGGTTCTTCTATGAGCTTGGCGATGGCTGACAATGACAGCCCCTTACTTAAATATTTTTCTATGTCCTTACGTTTTGGATCAAGACGTAAATTCTTTGCTTTTCCAAATGGGCGACCGATTCTAATGCCTTGGGCTTTTCGCAGTGCCAAGGCTTCTTTTGTGCGCGAGGAAATAAACTCGCGTTCGATTTCAGCGACCAATCCAAATACGGTTGCCATGATTTTGGCTTGCATGGAATCATCCAGCGCCATGTTCTCTTTGGCGATGTAGATATTAATTCTTTTCTCAGAGCAGGTTTTGATGATCTCTAACACTTGAAGGGTGGAGCGTGCCATGCGTGAAACCTCGGCAAATACGATCGAATCACCTTCTCCAATTTTTTCAATGAGTTTACCTAACTCGCGCTCTTGCCACGGTTTCTTCCCTGTGACCACATCAGATATAAAGGTTAAACCTGTTAAGCCGCGTTTATTGGCAAATTCTAATAACCCATGCTTTTGATTCTTTTCATCTTGGTTATCGGTGGAAATCCTTAAATATGCATAATTTGCCATGAGAAACCCCTGCAATCCATTGAAAGTGAATAGTTATGCATTTTATGAAAGCGACCCGAAACAGGACATAAGTATGCATTAAATATGAGTTATACATGAATAAGAGCGCCAGTAATGTTGTCGCAAGCTCCTTTTTGTACCAGGTGCCCTAAAGATCTTTGAAAGCTCTTTCCGCTACGCTTCAAGACAGGTTGACCTTCCTGATAAAATCAAGAATCGTCAGCCTTGCCCAACACTTAAAGCCCTGCTTTGCTTGCAGACCACCTCTTTGCTCCCTGTTGGGACACTCTTTTAGTCTTTTACTCACTGGACGCTTGGATTTTGCCATCGTCCACCCTGCTGTGTTTTTTGTGCCGCTGGGTTGTAGGTATTGCACTGTGTGAGTGATGCCGTTTGCGAGACTGACACCGTTTAAAAAAGCGCGTCGTGGGATGGGCTGTATGCAAAGGTTCCCCGTTCAGCCCCACATTATCAGCAAATCAGCAACATTCTCTAACCAATCTGATTCACTACCAACATGTCATTTACATGAAGGTTAAAAGATAATGCGAGAAACTAGACCTTCGCATAGAAAGTGATATAATCAATTACATCTTGTGTGTGTAGATTGATTTTTTTAAGTCTTTCTATGCTCGGTTGACTAAGTGTTCCACCACTTAATCGACCATCAAAAAAACCACCTTCGGGTGGTTTTTTTGTATCTGTTTCTTGCAGATCATTATAACGGAAGATCCCTTCGATTGAATCGGGTAATTGTGATAAAGGTCAATTAAACATGATGTAAATCTTTATATACCCCCTAATGCTGCGCATTTTTTATGCATTCGATCACGAAAAAACCCCTACATCATTCAAATGCATGATTTGAAACTTTTCTGCAAGAAAAACTGATTAATCCATTTTGATTAATTACTAACCAAAATGGCGTCAATGAGATTCCTTCGACTAAAACGCACATCAAGAAGATCGGATGGCACAGATTATCGAACTGCAATTGTTGTCGATACGCCAAGACGATTCGCCCCCGATTCACAAAGAAAAAGCACCAGCATGAAAAAAAAATCGTGTCAGCTGATCACCGGCGCGCATGATTCGGGTAAAAGCCGGTGGTTACATAGGCTTCATGACGCGAATGCACAGCTCTATGGTACGAAGTCGGCATCCCCTTTGTTTTTGGGGGCGATTGAACCTCTCGCCAGTTGGGTAGATGCCCCGCATGTGGAGAAATGGCACAACGCCTGTGACAATGTCACGCCCTGGCGTAAGCTCAATCAACACCAAAAGGCGGAAAGGCTGGCAGATTATGTCTATGAAACGGGCGCGAACCTTTATGTGGATGATGCGCATAAGCTGACAGGCAGAAAGTGCCAAAT
>JAAGZR010000769.1 GCA_024206155.1 Aliivibrio sp. | reverse complement strand
GCTTTAACCACTTCACGCGGGTCAGAAACAAAAGTATCGCTCAGTGCAGAGATATGAACTAAACCATCTTGGTGAACACCGATATCAACAAAAGCACCAAAGTTAGCTACATTAGATACAACACCTTCAAGAACCATACCCAGCTCAAGATCCGACACCGTATTTACACCATCCGCAAAGGTTGCTGTTTTAAACTCAGGACGAGGATCTCGGCCCGGCTTATCAAGCTCAGAAATAATGTCTGTTACTGTTGGTAAACCAAAATCCACACTAATGTAATCGTTAGCTGCTACCGAGCGTAAGAACTCAGTGTTGCCAATAATCGCATCAATCGCTTTACCGTTTTTCTCAGCAATGGATTTCACAACAGGGTAAGCTTCAGGGTGAACGGCTGAGGCATCCAGTGGATTTTTACCGTTCATTACACGTAAGAAACCAGCACATTGTTCAAACGCTTTAGGCCCTAAACGCGCTACTTTTTTCAGTGTGGTACGGTTTTCAAAGCGACCATTTTCATCGCGGTAATCCACGATATTTTGCGCGATCGTTGTTGATAAACCGGCAACGCGTGTTAGCAGTGCAGAAGACGCAGTATTTACATCAACACCAACGGCGTTTACACAGTCTTCAATTACCGCATCTAATTTTTTCGCTAGTTGGCTTTGGCTAACATCGTGTTGATATTGACCTACGCCAATCGCTTTAGGATCAATTTTTACTAGCTCTGCCAGTGGATCTTGTAAGCGACGAGCGATAGATACCGCGCCACGGATCGATACATCTAAATCTGGGAACTCTTTAGCGGCTAATTCAGATGCTGAATAGACAGAAGCTCCAGCTTCACTGACGATGATTTTGGTTGCCGATAAGCCTGATTGCTTTAGTAAATCACCAACAAATGCATCGGTTTCGCGTGAAGCAGTACCATTACCAATCGCAATTAAATCCACGTTATGTTTTTTAATTAACGTTTCAATTGTGTGTGCAGACTTAGCAATTTGGTTGTGAGGTTGGTTAGGGTAGATAGTATCTGTTGCTAATACCTTACCTGTTGCGTCTACTACCGCAACTTTAGTACTAGTACGTAAACCCGGGTCTAAACCTAATGTCGTTTTAAGACCTGCAGGCGCAGCCACTCATAAGCGTATACGCCTAGTATGACAAACCTAGATCGGTGCCATTCGGCATGCCTCTTTTGATGCGCCCGTTCACTCGGGTGTAATGTGGAACATGTTCGTGAGTCGCCGTACGCACG
>JAAGZR010000138.1 GCA_024206155.1 Aliivibrio sp. | reverse complement strand
GTCCAATCATGACGTTTTAAAACAACGCCTTTAATTAAGCCATGAGGAATTTCTGTCATAGTTCACCTCTATTTCGTTGTATGTATCTCTCTAAATAAAGGAAATGCGTTCTTAACTAATTCATTGGTTACCACAAATCCAGTTAGCTGATTATTGGCGTTGTAAGCTTTAGCACATAGCCCTTTCGTATCAATATCAACAGCCCAACGATCAATGTCGACTGATGTATTACCCGCAAGCTGTATTGGATAATGCGGTGTTTTCACCTTCACCATCATATTTGGTAATACCAATGCGGTTTCGGTAGCCAATAAGGTTTTAGCTAATGCATTCGCACTCAATAGTATTGGCTGAAGATACGCCATTATCTTACCTTCAATTTCAGCACAATCACCGAGCGCATAGACATTGTTAGCCGATGTTTGCAGCATTGAATTAACGACAATCCCTCGATTAACCATAATATTCGACTTTATGGCCAGCTGTGTATTAGGCTTTAGTCCAGCGGCTGATATCACACAATCCACTAAGTACGATTGACCATTCGTTGTTGTTACTCGATATCCATCATCTTGTTTATTTACCGCTTGCACACAATCCGACAAAGTAACGGTAACCCCTTTTTCTCTGCATGCTTTTTCAAGTGGCAGTGAAATAAAATCAGGGATCATATTGGCCAGTAAATGGCTATTGGGCTCAACCAAGGTCACCATTTTTCCTGCATTTGCTAAATCCATTGCGAGCTCTGTACCTATTAAACCACCACCAACAACAAGTACTTTTTTAGACTCCAATACTTTTTGTTGAATACCAGCAAACTCTTTTAGGCTATTTAATGTCAGAATATCTTCACACCCGTCACCGTGAAAAGGCGGGATAAACGTTTGAGACCCTGTTGCTAATACCAATTTTCCATAAGCATATTGCTCACCATTTGCAATAATGGCTTGGCTCTCAGTATCTATCGACTCAACTAAAGTGTGCCTATGTAGAATGACGTTGTATTGCTCAGCAAAATCCCCTCCAGATAATGTAACTACCTCCTCTGGATTTTGCTGTTTTGAAAATACATGGCTCAAATCTGGCTTGTTATAGTCGTCACCACTGTCATTCGTAAATACATGAATTAGACAGTCACGGTTAGTTCGACGAATGGTTTTAATTAACTGGTAAGAAGCAAAACCGCTACCAATAATAACGATAGGTAAACTCATCATTTATCCTCCAACTACTTAATTTCAACAAATACGTCTTTACCAAGATGACACTCAGGGCATAAGAAATAATCAGGCACTTCTTCCCAAGGCGTATTAGGTTCTACCCCTTGGTTTGGTTCACCAAGCTCTGGGTCATATACCCAATTACATACAGTACATAACATGCATTGTTTAACGCTATTTTCTCCGGTAGCTCCGACTTCTGTATCGGTTACTGCCAGTTCAACAGCAGGTTCAACCATAACAACTGGATCTTGAACTTTTACT
>JAAGZR010000137.1 GCA_024206155.1 Aliivibrio sp. | reverse complement strand
TGAGTATTGTTTGCTAGTTTCACGCCACATAGCATGGTGAGTGAACTTACGAGCTTTTGGGAAGCTAGATTTCTGACTGTGTACAATACGAGTGTATTCGTTGTCAGTTAGTCCACTGCACCTGCCTTCGTGGGCGAACTTGCGTCTATGCTCCGCAGCTCGCTGTTTTCTCATGGTTTTAGAGTATTCGCATAGCTCTTTCATAGTTGTTACGCCCATGGGTTATCTGATTTAGGTACATAGGTTAGACCTTTGTAGTTGAACCATTGATAGATACCTTCTTGAACATCGCCATTACCTGTTAGCCTTTGTTTGAAGCCAAACGATGGAGGTAGATTGCCTACGTTGTAAGGTTTGTAAATTTCGCCGTTAAGCTTGATTGTCTTGTTTGACAAGAATTTGATTGATTGCATAGTTTGTAATTGTTTATTATATTATCCAGTAAGCGTCGTATTTTATTTGTAATACTCTGCTTGCCACTGTGGAATACCTGAGTTATAACGCTCATACCATTCGCGCTCAATTGTTTCG
>JAAGZR010000768.1 GCA_024206155.1 Aliivibrio sp. | reverse complement strand
TTGCAGGAAGGCTAAGTCTTCACTATCAATGAATGGTTTGATGTACTGCATTCTACGGCCTTTACGTAACGCATTACGCATAGAGGTAGCATGAGGAAGATCGTACTTTGGCACCATTTTCTTCACGTACTTAACCACGAAGTTTACAATTGTACCTTTGGCACGCGGCAGTTGCTCACCTAAGTTCGTTAAAATAACGTGTTTTACTGGTGTGTTCTCAACAACTTCTTCTAGCGTACTCGCAAAGTTTGAAACAATAACGATTGCAGCCGCACCTGAATCATTCAACTGATGCTCTAACTCACGTGGCGTATATAGTGGATTCACATTTACCGCAACCATACCCGCACGTAACACACCAAATAATGCAATTGGGTATTGCAGTAAGTTTGGCATCATTAACGCAACACGATCACCTTTTTTAAGCTTCAGTTCGTTTTGTAAATAAGCAGCAAAAGCACGACTGCGCTCTTCCAACTTACGAAATGTCATTACTGAACCCATATTGATAAATGCAGGCTGATCGGCGTATTTATGAACCGATTTTTCGAACATATCAACCAATGAGCTATATTGGTCAGGGTTAATTTCTGCTGGTACGTCTTCTGGGTAACGTGAAAGCCAAACTTTATCCACGCTTTTCTCCTATTTTATATACGATTTATTGCTTATTTCACAATAATTCAAACAGTGATCACTATCACTTTTATGTGTAGACTATTTACTCCACAATTATAGTCAACTTATTTTATTATCAATTGTATATTCGATGAATATTTGACCATAAACGGGGCGTTTTTTTAAATATGTGAAGCAGTTATGTATTTATTTTGTTAACTAACGCACTAATGTAACTACTTACCTGAATAGGATTTTCTAAATGGCAATGGTGACCACCTTCAATTTGATAACAATCAAAGTGTGAAATATAAGCATATCGATGCGTTTTTTGCTTCAAATGTCCGTAACCCTCAGAGCCGATAACCGCAACCACTGGGCACTCTATTTTTGAAAGTAATGTTAAAGCGTGAACTTCACTCATACGATACAGAGCATCGCATTTTACTTTTGCATCGGTTGTCCATTGAAGCGAGTTTGAATTGGTACTCAATGATCGCAGTACCATTGGTTCAACTAAAAGTTCTGGAAGTTGATTCACGCTAGCTCTTAATTCAATGGCTGTTTGAGTATTTTTTAAGGTTCTTTGAGGCTTATTTCGATATCGCTGGCGGCTTAAAATACCTTGTCGGATCCTATCTGAAATTGCCTCTTCCTCCTCACTTAAAGGACCAAGTGCCTCTATCATCACTAATGCTGCTACTTTTTCAGGAAACACGGCACTATAAGCACTGGCGACTAAAGCACCTAAGGAATGACCAATAAGAACTATAGGCTCTAATTTTAAGTGAAGGACTATTTGGTGAAGATCATCGATATAATCAAAGAAGTGATAAAAATTATCCCCTCCTTTATGGCTTGAGCGTCCATGACCAAACCAATCAATAGCAATTAAATGATGATGTGGGTTTTCTTCTGCGTATGCTTCCATCGTCGTTTTAAAGGTTGCAGCATTATCTTGCCAGCCATGCAAAAACAGCAATGTTTGATGCGTATTTTTGGGTTTTATTTCCATCATTGCAATGGTGCCATGATGAAGTTCAATACTTGATTCTTGAAATGGACTCATGCTGATTATTGTACTTCTTGTACTACTTTTCCACGGCGGGTTTCAAGGCGACTACGTTGATGTAAACATCGACTACCAGTACATGACATATAACTCATATTGAAATCGTTAGTCACTACGTACTCTTGAACTTGCCACAAATGGATACCAACGCCGGTAATGATGGGGAAAGAGTAAAGATAATCACCCACAGTGGCTTTTTCAATGCCATTTGATTGCCCTAAGACAGTAATTAATCGTCCTTTTGCATAAGTAACCGGATCGATAAACCCATCAAAATAAACCACAAATCGGCCATTAGGTTCTTGAGCTATATCTGGTTTTCCTGATGATGAAATAGGTAGGTTTACCACTTCAATGCGAGTGATCGTTTTTAAGTTATCAATACGAGCAACAACCCCACCTAAACGTACTTCGCTTGATCCGCTATGTTCAGCAACCGTTGAAAAAGCACTGTATTCAGTAATAACTGCTGCTTGAGACGATTCTAATTCTGTAGGAAGTGAGCTACAACCAGCAAGTAATAACACTAAAAAAAAGCACGCTGTCTGTTTCATATTAATCCTTATCATATATCGCATTAGATATAGAGATCGACACCGACGAGTTGAGCAAGTTCCTCTCTACGCTTTTGTAACATGATGTCCA
>JAAGZR010000767.1 GCA_024206155.1 Aliivibrio sp. | reverse complement strand
ATTGCGCCGGATTATCGTCCCAAAGAACAATGTCGATACGCTCACCGCCAAGTTCGCCAGAAACAGCTTGTACACGTGCGCCACGCATACCAACACATGCACCAACAGGATCAATGCGCTTGTCGTTTGTTTTTACTGCGATCTTTGCACGAGAACCTGGATCACGAGCAGCGGCTTTAAGCTCGATCAACTCTTCACCAATTTCTGGCACTTCAACACGGAATAGTTCAGTAAGCATCACGCCTTTTGAACGAGTCATGAATAATTGGAAACCACGCGCTTCTGGCTTAACAGCATACAACAAGCCACGAACACGGTCACCTGGGCGGAAATTTTCACGTGGAAGTTGATCTTCACGTAAAATGACAGCCTCAGCGTTGTTACCAAGATCAACAATGATTGCATCGCGGTTTACTTTTTTTACGATACCAGTGATTAGCTCACCTTCATTATCAATAAATTGTTCAACGATCATCGCTCGTTCAGCTTCACGTACTTTTTGTACGATAACTTGTTTTGCTGTTTGCGTAGTAATACGGTCAAACGTTACTGATTCGATATCATCTTCAATGTAACCACCAAGTTCGATCGTTTCATCTTCATATTTTGCCGCTTCAATTGAAATTTCAAGAGTTGGGTTCTCTACAGTTTCAACAGCTACCCAACGACGAAATGTTTCAAAATTGCCCGTTTTACGGTCAATTGCTACACGCACTTCGATTTCTTTTTCAGATTTTTTCTTTGTTGCTGTTGCTAACGCAATTTCTAATGCTTCAAAAATTCGCTCACGAGGAACAGCTTTTTCATTTGACACTGCTTCTACAACAGCTAAGATTTCTTTGTTCATTTTAGCCTCTTCAGCCTTAAAATTTAGGAACTAAGTTCGCCTTTGAAATGTTGCTTAACGCAAATTCTTCATTGTTACCATCAACGGTAACCGTAACAATTTCACCGTTAATGTCTAGGATGTCACCTTTCCATTTACGACGGTTATTCATCGGCATCTTTAATACAAGGCTGACCTCGTGACCAACAAATTGTTGATAATGTGCTGCTTTAAACAGTGGACGTTCAAGACCTGGAGACGAAACCTCTAGGTTATATGCTACTGTAATTGGATCTTCTACATCCATTACTGCACTGATTTGACGACTGGCTTCTGCACAGTCCTCCACAAAGATGCCATTTTCATGGTCGATAAATACACGCAGCGTTGAGTGTTCACCCGCACGAATAAATTCTAAACCGACCAATTCATAACCTAAAGCACCAACAGGAGCCTCAAGCATTTCTGTTAGTTGTCTTTCTAATCCTGTCATTGATATCCCCTGAAAACAAAAAAAGGGCTCTAGGCCCAATTCTTTAAAAAACAGTCTGTTTCAGATAGCAAAAAACCCCGATAATTGCGGGGTTTAGTACTGCTGGACCCTGAATGTCACTTACGTGACTTATCTAATAAGAGCAATTACTTTTACTAGATAATTGGTTGCGGGAGCCGGATTTGAACCGACGACCTTCGGGTTATGAGCCCGACGAGCTACCAAGCTGCTCCATCCCGCGTCCGAAAAGAACTAAGAAAGTATAGTTTCTTTATGCTTTTATTACAAGAATCAGATTCTTGTCTGAATATGGTGCCGAGAGAGGGACTTGAACCCTCACACCATAAGGCACTAGCACCTCATGCTAGCGTGTCTACCAATTTCACCATCTCGGCTAAATTCTTTTAAAGAGGTACGT
The DNA here is from genome assembly GCA_024206155.1 of Aliivibrio sp. Taxonomy (GTDB): domain Bacteria; phylum Pseudomonadota; class Gammaproteobacteria; order Enterobacterales; family Vibrionaceae; genus Aliivibrio. The sequence goes on along the minus strand of JAAGZR010000767.1, from coordinate 1,847 downwards.
CGCTGTTTTCAGTAGCAGGAACGTCGCTCGTATTATCAATTACTTGCTCTGTAGCTTGTTGATCTAATTTAAGATCAAAACCTTCAGATTTATGCGTAGACATATTGCCTAGCGCTAAACTGATAATGAAAAATACTGTTGCACAAATTGCAGTCATTCGGGTTAAAAAGTTTCCAGAGCCACCAGAGCCAAATACTGTATTTGATGCTCCAGCCCCAAATGAAGCTCCCATATCTGCGCCTTTACCGTGTTGTACCAATACTAGGCCAATTACACCGACTGCGGCAATCAGATAAATCACAAGTAGAATCGTATGCATTCCGTCACCCATGTATCTAATTAATGTACCGGTAGCCTATTGGCAACACCAGCGCCCTCTCAATTAAGAGGCCGAGGGATATTAACCAAACTAGGCTACTATGACAAGTTAAAATTAACAAAAAACGTTCAATTTCATTTAATTGCTCAAATTAACAGCTTTCTTTTACTGCATCCGCAATTTGCAGCGCATATTGCTGAACAAGCTCAGCGTTTTCACCCTCAACCATAACGCGGATTAAAGGTTCAGTTCCTGATTTACGTAATAATACTCGACCGTTGTCACCTAATTTTGATTCTACATTAAATTGAGCTGCTTTAACTGCTTCAGAATCAAGAGGATTACTATCTCCAGTAAAACGAATATTTTCCAATACTTGTGGGAACATTGCCATGCCGCTGCATAATTCTTTTAATGACATTTTGCTGCCAACAATCGATGCAATAACCTGAAGAGCAGCAACAATAGCATCGCCCGTAGTCACTTTATCAAGAAGAATAACGTGCCCTGAGTTTTCCGCACCAATAAGCCAGTTATTCTCAAGCAGTTTTTCCATGACATAACGGTCACCAACATTAGAACGAACGAATGGAATGCCTAAATTACGCAATGCTACTTCCATTCCCATATTAGTCATTAAGGTACCAACAACACCGCCTTTTAATTCGCCACGACGTAACGCATCACGAGCAATAATGTAAGCAATTTGGTCACCATCTACTTTTTCACCAAACTCATCAACCATGATGATACGGTCACCATCACCATCGAAAGCAACACCAAAATCTGCTTTCTCTTCTAATACTTTAGCTTGTAAGGCCCGAACATCGGTTGCACCTACTTCATGGTTAATATTGGTGCCATTTGGCTCACAACCAATCGTAATGATCTCAGCACCAAGTTCTTTGAATACGTTTGGGGCGATATGATACGTTGCGCCATGAGCGCAATCGATAACCATTTTCACACCCGCTAAGCTCAGCTCTTTAGGGAAGGTACTTTTACAAAACTCAATATAACGGCCAGCAGCATCGTTTAGACGAGATGCTTTACCTAGCAAAGCAGATTCAACGCATGTCATTGGCTTATCAAGTTCAGCTTCAATCGCCATTTCAATATCATCTGGTAATTTCGTTCCTTCAGATGAGAAAAATTTGATCCCGTTGTCGTAATATGGATTATGAGATGCAGAAATAACAATACCCGCTTCAGCACGGAATGTTTGAGTTAAATAAGCAACTGCTGGTGTTGGCATTGGACCCGTAAATTTTGCTTGCAGTCCAGCAGCAGCCAGTCCTGCCTCTAGTGCAGACTCAAGCATATAGCCAGAAATACGCGTATCTTTACCAATAATGACTTTTTTAGTGCCTTGTTTAGCTAAAACTTGTCCAGCAGCCCAACCGAGTTTCATAACAAAATCAGGGGTAATAGGCGCTTGGCCTACCAGACCACGAACCCCATCGGTTCCAAAATATTTACGCTCAGCCATGTTATACTCCATGTTTTAATTTTAATAATTTGTTTGATT
>JAAGZR010000766.1 GCA_024206155.1 Aliivibrio sp. | reverse complement strand
ATGGGTTCGTCAACTTCGAGGTGAACGCAATGGAATCACAAGCAAAGCAACACCTTTAACACCAGAGCAACTTGAAATTCGTGAGCTTAAAAAGCGAATTGCGCGCATTGAAGAAGAAAAGGAAATATTAAAAAAGGCTACGGCTCTCTTAATGTCGGACTCGCTGAACAGTTCACGATAATCAAAGCCCTTAAAGAGAGTCACGCAGTTAAACGTTGTTGTGAGGTATTTGAAATACACCGCAGCAGTTATAAGTATTGGGCAAAACAAGCGAGAAGTATTAAGCCAGAAGAGGTTGAAGCGCTTGCTATGGTGAAAAGCATTTATGCAGAAAGTAATAGCTCTGCTGGTGCTAGAACTATCGCAGGTATTGCCACAACCAGAGGCTTACCATTAAGCCGTTATGTTGCGACTCGCTTGATGAAAGAGCAAGGCTTAGTGAGTTGTCAACTTCCGAGTCATAAATATAAGAAAGCGACGCAAGAGCATGTTGCCGTACCGAACACGCTTGAACGTCAGTTCACAGTAACTCAACCTGATCAAGTTTGGTGTGGTGACATTACGTTTATTTGGACAGGAAATCGTTGGTCTTACCTTGCGCTTGTCATGGATTTATTTGCACGCAAACCCGTTGGTTGGGCAATGTCACACTCGCCTGATACTAAGTTAACAGCGAAAGCATTAACTATGGCATTTGAATCAAGAGGACGCCCAAAAGGTGTAATGTTTCATTCAGATCAAGGCAGTACCTATACGAGTAGAAACTACCGCCAGTTATTATGGCGCTATCAGATAGAACAAAGTATGAGTCGTCGTGGTAATTGTTGGGACAATAGCCCAATGGAGCGATTCTTCAGAAGTTTAAAGACAGAATGGATACCAACAACAGGTTATCGCTCATTTACTGAAGCAGAAAATGCGGTTGTTAAATACATTATTGGATATTACAGCCAGGTTAGGCCTCACAGCTATAACGGTGGACTAACACCCAATGAGTCAGAGAAAAGGTTCTGGCTTGAATACAAATCCGTGGCCAAAATTAGTTGACCACTACATTACTTAGTAGATAAGGTATTGGGATCAATAAAAGTAAGTCTGATGAGTGGCTGTCTGAGCTATATTTATATAGGGCAGCGTTATGATTGCTGTAAAATTAAATGTTAATTGGCAAGTTTATAGCTAATTAGCAAAGCTTTTTAACTAATGTTCAGCAATAATGTAACTAAAGGTTGATTTTAATTTCTGTTATAGAAAAATAACTTGTAATGATATTTTTATGATGACAAAAACTAAGAAAGAGAATGTAAAAAATAACCTATAAACACAACAATAATAGATAATTATAAATGACAGCACTTAACATAAATTACTTTAAGCAGTGGGTCAAAACCAGTAACAGTTTGATGGCACGATTGATAAAAAATTTGTGGTTTAAAATTAAAGCCTTAGAAATACCCAATATACCGATATTATTTAGAGGTTTATATTTAATTCACATTATCTTCAAACACATAATCAGTGACGTGTTACGCATCTTTTATTACACGCCAATATTTAAATCTAGATTACTAAATAAACCCAAGCAACTTTACTTATATGGAGGTTTACCCGTGGTAATTGGTAGTTTGGACATTGTCATAGGTGATAGAGTGAGGCTTGCGGGGATGACTACCATAAGTGGTCGTGCCGTCGGTCAACGCATCCCGAAACTTACCATTGGTAATAATGTAGATATTAACTGGCGAACCTCTATTTCAGTAGGTAATCATATTACGATAGGTAACAATGTCCGTATGGCAGGGGATTGTTATTTAGCAGGTTACCCCGGGCACCCGGTTAACGCTAAATTACGTGCTTTAGGTCACCCTGATGATGAAACACAAATCGGCGAGATCACTTTAGAAGATGACGTTTGGTTAGCAACTGGGGTAAAAGTGTTAGCGGGAGTAACAATTGGTCGAGGTACTATTGTTGGCGCTGGTAGTGTGGTGACAAAAGATTTACCTAGTTATGTTTTGGCCGCTGGCGCACCTGCTAAGGTGATTAAGTCAATCAAAGATGGCAATAATGAGTAATAATTTGGCTTTCAATAAATGGCACACTGATAGCTGTTACTTTTTGCAGATAAAACCATAACAGGGAGTTAAAAGCTAAACATAAGAGGCAGCAAACCTTTGCATTAAATCACCTGCTTTTCTAATAGCAATATAAAGGGGCTGAATGCCCCTTTATTCAAATGAGTAGAAATTATACTTTTTGCCTAAATACTAACGCAATCAAAGCAAAACAAAATACCATCATGGTAGTAGGCTCTGGAACATCAAAGGCGACACTCTCAATGCGAAAACCGTCATCAGATTCTAATTTGCTTGACCAAATGAACATTTTGTTAGCTTCACCATTAACATCTACAAAATGTGTTTGATT
>JAAGZR010000765.1 GCA_024206155.1 Aliivibrio sp. | reverse complement strand
GTAGTTATAAAACAAACCTCAGCACCAAGCCTACGTATAAGCTCTTGTTGCAATGCAACACCAGGTGGATCATCATCAACTGCAATGATTATCTTTTTCTTATCTTCAAAGTAATCAATACAATTATCTAGATAATCTAGGTTGTTTGTATTTAACGTAGCACCGTTCGGCACTGATACAACCGGCGTATAGCCAGCTTCGTGTATAGCAAGTACATCCATTTCGCCTTCAACTATAACACAAGTATCATGACCAACAATACTGTCTATATTGTAAAATACTTTTTCAGCTCCTTTATATAACTTAAAGTTTTTACGACCATCTCTATATTTAACATTAGTTAGGTTTCCACCTACATAATAATTAAACTGAATAGTATTCTCGGGTTTACCGGTCTGTGGCATAAACTCTTTACCTTCACCTACACCAACCTCATCTAAGGTTTGTTTAGATATTCCCCTTGTTTTAAACCAATCAATAATTTTAGATTCAACTGGCTTATGTTTAACTTCGGGTATTACATACTCACGCTCGGCTTTGCCTTTACGTTTAAATGTATGTAACTGGAAAGATTTGTCACAGTTATGGCAAGTACCG
>JAAGZR010000136.1 GCA_024206155.1 Aliivibrio sp. | reverse complement strand
TTAAATGCAGAGCTAGAACGCTTACAAGCATTAAAAGCAGTAAACCCAAATATTCGTGATGAAGAGTTAACTCAAATTGAAACTCAAATAAGCGAATTATCTGGTTATATTGGTAAAGCACAAGTTCAATTAGATTCATTACGTCTAATTGTAGTGAGCCATAATTAAGTAACGTAATGCTCTCTGAAGAATGGTATGTTTCAGAGAGCATGCCTAGAGTGAGTATAAACATGGCAATGCTAGAATATTTACCACCACAAGATCCATGGATAGACATTGTTTATCAAGATGAATCTATTTTAGTGGTAAACAAGCCATCTGGTTTATTATCTGTACCTGGCCGAGCTCCTGAGCACTACGACAGTATGTGGAGCCGCTTAAAGGTTGAATTCCCTGATATTCAAGTTGTACATCGTTTAGATATGTCTACGTCAGGGTTAATGTTGTTTGCAATGAATAAATACAGCGAACGTCATTTAAAAAAACAGTTTCAATACCGTCTTACGCACAAAATTTATTATGCGAGAGTATGGGGACATATTGAGCAAGATGAAGGCGAAATTGATTTACCTTTAATTTGTGATTGGGAGAAAAGACCGAAACAGAAAGTCTGTTTTGAGCATGGCAAGCCTTCTCAAACTCGCTATCAAGTGGTAAGGCGTGAAGAGAAAACGACGATTGTTCGGTTGCTACCAATCACTGGACGTTCGCATCAATTACGAGTACACATGCTATCTATTGGGCATCCAATAGTAGGGGATGAATTTTATGCGAGTGAGGAAGCGAAAAATTTCTCTTCTCGTTTGGAGTTGCATGCGGCTGAATTGAGCTTTTACCATCCCAAATCGGATTGGGTTCGCTCTATTTTTGTCCCTTGTGATTTTCATCCTGAAGCGCAAGAGATGATGTTTTCTATTTATGATCCAACAAGAAAACTACCAGACTATAAAACACTGAAATCATCCTAATGATACCAATCTACATAAGTATTTGATCATTCTTGCTTGTTAAAATCGATTTTTCCTACGCAATCATCGGAACAACGACTTATCCAGAATGGTATTGGATATATTCAGTTCGAGATTTTGAGTCTCGAACTGAATTTTCTCAGAATGTTTAGCCTTGAGGTTTTACAACCATCACATTAATTGTTGAGTTATCAACGACTTTACTTGCTACTGAACCTAACATCACTTTATCGATTTTTGAGCGTTTATGACTTGGCATAACGATTAAGTCAGCACCTAAACGTTCAGCATAATCTAAGATTGTGACATAAGGTTTTCCTTCAGATACGTGAACCTTATATACCACCTCTTCATCAACAAATTTTGCTGCAAATTCGTTTAATTGAGCGGAGACATCTTCTTTCATTTTTTTCGCGGCATCTTTAGGGAAGTAGGTCGAGACCATCGACATATGAATGCCCGGCAATACATTTAATAAATGCAGCTCAGCATTAGATTGTTTTGCATGCCAAACTGCTAACTCAACCGCTTTATCAGCAAAGCCTTTTTCATTTAAATCTACTGGAACCAATATTTGCTTATACATGATTTTATTACCTAATAAGGGGAGAGTGACTCCCCTAGATTCCATTCATTAATTTATGCCGCTAAGTTTTCCTTTTTTGCTCGGCGACGCTGATTAAAGCCTAGTGCAAACAGCAGAAGTAATGTTGGTACAAATACCCACTCTTTTAGAGGGCGGTCTGCATCAAGCATTACATTCTTTATTTCCCAGTCAAAATCAATTCCAGAAGCTTCGGCTGGACTGCCAAATTCAACCATATCTACAATCATTTTATTATCAACTTCAGATAATATTAGACCCATAGAGCTAATGCGATCATCACCAGTAACCGCACGATCATCAAAAGGTAAGCGAACTGTTTTACTGATGACATCACCTTCGAAGTTTTGCCCTGTCACTTCTAATGTCAGAGATTGTCCCACATTTAGCTCTTCCGCTATTTGAGCAATCTCAATACCTTGATGATAATCTTTGGCTGGATAGATTTGATCCCACCAATAGCCCGGACGGAATAGTGAGAATGTGATCAATAGTAGTAAGATGACTTCCCACCATTTTGTTTTAGTAAACCACCAGCCCTGCGTTGCGGCTGAGAAGGTTAACATGGCAATGACTGAAGAGATAATCGTTAGCGCTAAGTGCCACCAAGAATCAATCCCCATTAACAATAACTGAGTATTGAAAACAAACATGAAAGGCAAAATTGCGGTACGGATATCATAGGTAAAACCTTGAATACCGGTGCGGATAGGGTCAGATTTTGCAATAGCAGCAGCAGCGTAAGCCGCAAGACCTACTGGGGGTGTATCATCGGCAAGAATACCAAAGTAGAACACAAATAAGTGAACTGCGATTAATGGAATAATCAGACCGTGTGCAGCGCCTAGAGTCACAATAACTGGCGCCATTAATGTTGATACCACAATGTAGTTTGCTGTCGTTGGTAATCCCATGCCTAAAATTAAGCTGATCATTGCGGTAAATAGCAACATAAGAATGATACTGCCACCAGAAATAAACTCAACAAAGTCAGTCATGACTAAGCCAATACCTGTTAAGGTTACAACGCCTACAACAATCCCCGCCGCCGCAGTAGCGACACCGATACCAATCATATTTCGAGCACCAGAGACTAAGCTTTCTAGTAAATCATCAACTCCCTGTTTTACTTGTTCAGCGAGATTACCTTGCTTTGAAAAGAAGGCAATTAAAGGACGTTGAGTCAGTAGAATGAAAATCATAAATACTGATGCCCAGAATGCTGATAACCCTGGAGAGAAACGTTCTACTGTTAAGCACCATACTAATACGACGATAGGCAGTAAGAAGTGTAGGCCTGATTTGATCGTAGGACCTGGGTTAGGAACTTCAGTTAACTCTTCATCAATCGCCATCATTGCGTGCTCTTGATATTTTGCAGATATGCTAACCAAGCCCACATAAGAGAGCAGTAATGCGATTGTTACAATCGGTGTTGCAGCATCACCGAAGACGTCTTTTGTCCAACCAATACCATAGTAAACCGCAGCACTAATGACACAAAGTCCTAAAATAGTACCAGTAAAGGAAAGCAGGCTATGGACTAAGGTTGGCGTATGGCGACGTGGTAGGCCAGTCATACCTGCTTTACAGGCTTCAAGATGAACGATGTAAAGTAGCGCAATATAAGAAATTAACGCTGGGAGTAATGCGGCTTTAATAACTTCTACATAAGAGATACCGACGTATTCCACCATTAAGAACGCCGCCGCTCCCATGATAGGTGGAGTAAGTTGACCGTTAGTTGAGGCTGCAACTTCAACTGCGCCCGCTTTTTCACCAGAGAATCCGACACGCTTCATTAATGGAATGGTAAATGTACCAGTGGTTACTACGTTAGCGATAGAAGAGCCAGAAACTAAACCAGATAAACCAGAAGCTACAACCGCCGCTTTTGCAGGGCCTCCTTTCATATGACCAAGTAGAGAGAAAGCGACTTTAATAAAGTAAGCACCAGCACCTGCTTTTTCTAGCATGGCACCAAATAAAACAAATAAGAAAACAAAAGAGGTTGATACACCTAGTGCAACCCCAAAAACACCTTCAGTTGTTAACCATAGATGTGACATTGCTTTGTTTAGGCTTGCCCCTTTATGTGCAATGACATCTGGCATATGAGGACCTGCAAAGGTGTAAAACAAGAATACTGCAGCAACTACCATTAAGGGTGGACCTAAAGCACGTCGAGTCGCTTCAAGTAACAGCACCATACCAACAACAGAGACAATAATATCGGGTGACGTTGGAGCGCCAGAACGTCCAGCTAATTGAGTATAGAAAATATAAATATAAGCAGCAGAAAAGCTGCCAGCAAAGGCAAGAGCCCAATCTATCGCAGGAATACGATCCTTTGGTGAGCTCTTAAGGGCTGGATAAGCGGTAAAAGCTAAAAAGATAGCGAAAGCCAAATGTATTGAGCGAGCCTCTGTATCATTGAGTATGCCGAAATCAAAAATGAACGGTAAAGGGGAAGCATACCAAAGTTGGAACAGCGACCAACATAATGGAACAAACCATAAAATACGGCCAGATAATCCTTGTGGTGAACGTGCACCAGTGTCAGATTGGGCCACCATTTCTTGCACATCTTGTGACGTATTTGACGACTGCGTCATGTACTTTTCCTTAATGATGCTCGAATTTAACACTCAATTATTAAGCATTAGATTACTGAATATAAGCCAATGTGTAGGCTAGAAAGAGCTGATCTTCAAATCCGTTTTATTATTGGTAGTTATCCGTTGTATGGAAAGAACAGAGGTATTACGAATAACCAAAGAAACCAGTTGGCCTCTTTGGTTGATAGTTTCGCTATCTGTAAAGAGCAGCGAAGTGTTGAAGAAAGACTATTTTAGTAGGCCAACTTCTTTGTAGTATTTCACAGCACCAGGGTGGAGTGGGATAGAAAGACCTTCTTTTACCATGTCTTCTTTTTTCAATGTTGCAAATGCTGGATGTAAGCGTTTAAAGGTATTAAAGTTTTCAAATACCGCTTTTGCTACACTGTAAGCCACTTCATCAGAAACATCAGAAGTCGTAACCATTGTTGCCGCAACACCAAAGCTGTTTACATCACCTTCAGTACCGCGGTACATACCCGCAGGTACTGTTGTATTAGCATAATAAGGGTTATCAGCAACGATCTTATCGATCTGAAGACCCGTAGCAGAGACCAACTTAGCATCACAAGAAGTGGTTGCTTCTTTGATTGAACCATTTGGGTGTCCAACCATGTAGATGAAGGCATCAATTTTGTTATCACATAGAGCTTGTGAGCGTTCAGACCCTTTTAGTTCAGAAGCGAGCTTAAAGCTATCATTAGTCCAACCCATGGCATCCATTACAACGCCCATCGTCGCACGGTCACCAGAGCCCGGGTTACCAATGTTTACACGTTTACCTTCAAGGTCAGCAACATTGTTAATACCTGAATCTTTACGAGCGATGATGTTAAAAGGTTCGGTATGAAGAGAGAACATTGCACGCAGTTTCTTATAAGGGCCTTGAGCTTCAAATTTGCTTGTGCCGTTGTAACCATGGAACTGCCAATCTGATTGAACGATACCAAAATCGAGTTCACCAGAGCGGATGGTATTGACGTTGTAGATTGAACCGCCTGTAGATTCAACAGAACAGCGAACATTGTGTTCTTTACGATCTTTATTCACTAATTTACAAATAGCACCGCCAGTTGGGTAGTAAACCCCAGTCACTGAACCTGTACCTATGGTGATAAATTCCTGAGCGCTTGCTGTACCCATACCAGCTACAACCATTGCAGCAGCAACAGCTGTGGTTTTAATCGCTTTACTTAGTGCCATGTTATTCCCTTCCTTTATTGTATGACTTTTAATTGCATACCTTGTAATGACAAGATTAAATAAAAAATCAGTATTTATACCAATTCCATTAATTATCTGATCATTATTACTGGTTAAATCACTCAATAGTTGCGTTAAAAAATATTATTGTAGAATCACTACTTATAAGAAGTTTTGCCTTACTCTTAAGTGATTTTCCTGCGTAATAAATAGATCACCTAATTAGTTACATTGGTATTATTCACTTTTGATTAAGTGTTTTCGTTCCCTGTTACAGAAATGGCGAGTAAATGATAGCAAATTAACGGGTTAATTTTAAAATAATGTTAAATAAAAACTATCAAAAATGTGAAATAACTAACTAATGATAGGGTTAATAATAGCTGTAATCGCCTTATTAGCATCAGTTTAATAACATTTTTAACTGTGGGGAGTCGGTAGAATGATGAACAAGAGCACTTTATTGATTTATAAAATGCTCTGATATTGAGAGGAGTTTATTTAGGTTTAAACTGAGTATTCAAATAAGTCGCAGACTGAATCAAATAATTTAGTGACATCAATCGTTCTGGTTGGAGTGATAAAAATAGTATCATCGCCAGCAACTACTCCTAAAATACCTTCTGCTTTTCCTAAAGAGTCTAACAAGCGAGCAATAAGTTGAGCAGCTCCTGGGCCTGTATGAATAACAACAAGCGCACTGTTGTAATCAATATCCATTACAAGTTCACGAAGAGAGCTTGAAACCGTCGGTACGCCAAGTTCAATTGGTAGGCAATACACCATTTCCATTTTGGCATTACGAGTGCGAACTGCACCAAACTTGGTTAGCATTCGTGATACTTTGGATTGATTAATATTATCGAAACCTGCAATACGAAGTGCATCGACAATCTCACCTTGCGAACCAAATCGTTCCGCTTTAAGAATAGATTTAAATTCTTTAACTAATCGTTCTTGCTTTTCATTATTTCGCATACTGTTTTGATTCTTTTTGCAATAATTCCTACTATTCTCGCATAATTATTTATTTATAACCAAATCAAAATCGTATTTCTGTGATTAGTTGCTTTTTACCAATAGACCCTTATTTTGTTAGTAAATTCGAAATAGTGTTTGTGAGGCAAGAGTAAAATAGTGATGAATTTGTAGCACGAATGGCATGTCATTGCGTAAGGTCGCAAAGCGAAGCGAATAGGATTGAATTTCATTTGAGCTTATTATAACGTCGCTTTTAGTTTGAAAGTAAATTCATAATAAAAATATACCTTTACCACTCAAGGAGAACGAACATGAAAGTTGCTGTTATTGGCGCCGCAGGAGGCATCGGACAAGCGTTAGCACTACTTCTTAAGAACCGCCTACCAGCGGGGTCAGATCTTGCTCTTTATGATATCGCACCTGTAACACCTGGTGTTGCTGCAGATCTAAGTCATATCCCAACCCCTGTATCTATTAAAGGTTATTGTGGAGAGGATCCAACTCCAGCGCTTGAGGGAGCTGATGTTGTTTTAATTTCTGCAGGTGTTGCTCGTAAGCCAGGAATGGATCGTTCAGATCTATTTAATATCAATGCGGGTATTGTGAAGTCATTAACTGAAAAAATTGCAGTTACTTGTCCAAAAGCATGTATTGGTATTATTACAAACCCTGTTAATACAACAGTTGCAATTGCTGCGGAAGTACTAAAAAAAGCAGGCGTATATGATAAAAATAAATTATTCGGTGTAACCACTCTTGATGTGATCCGTTCAGAAACGTTCGTTGCAGAATTAAAAGACAAAGATCCAAGTGAGATCCGTGTTCCAGTTATTGGTGGCCACTCTGGTGTTACTATCTTACCTCTTCTTTCTCAAGTTGAGGGTGTGGAGTTTACTGCTGAAGAAGTTGCAGCATTAACCCCGCGTATTCAAAATGCAGGAACTGAAGTTGTTGAAGCTAAAGCGGGTGGCGGTTCTGCAACACTTTCAATGGGACAAGCAGCGTGTCGTTTTGGTCTGTCGTTAGTGAAAGCACTGGGTGGTGAGCAAGGTGTTGTTGAATGTGCTTATGTTGAAGGCAACGGCCAACATACTCGTTTCTTCGCACAACCAATTCTTCTTGGTAAGAATGGTATTGAAGAGATCCAATCGTATGGAGAACTAAGTGCATTTGAACAAGAAGCATTAGATAGCATGCTAGATACTTTGAAAGCGGATATCAAAATTGGCGAAGAGTTCGTTAAGTAACGAGTAATTGCTTAATTTATAAAAGAGAAAGGGCAGATAGTGAATATCTGCCCTTTTTATTTCTTACTTTTAAGCGTACATCTTACTTACTGCGTTTAACTGCTAAATGAGCTAATGCTTTTAACGCTTCTTTATAACCAGATTCTGGCAGAATGTTCAATTCAGCAATGGCTTTATCTGCTTCTTCATCTGCTTTTTGTTTTGTGTACTCTAATGAACCGACTTCTTTCATACAATCTAGGATAGGCTCTAGTTTATCTAGTCCGTTTCCTTTTTCTATTGCTTCACGGATCATTGCTGCTTGTTCTTCATTACCGTATTTCATCGCATGTAGTAATGGTAACGTAGGTTTTCCTTCTGCAAGATCATCACCGACGTTTTTACCCATGTCTTCACCATCAGAGGTGTAATCCATGACATCATCAATTAACTGAAAAGCAGTCCCTAGATATTTACCGTAGTTTTGAAGTGCGGTTTCGATCTCTTGTGGCGCATCATTTAGGATCGCACCGATCTGGGTTGCTGCTTCAAATAGGCGAGCGGTCTTAGAGTAGATCACCTGCATGTAACTTTCTTCAGTAGTATCAGGATCGTTACAGTTCATTAATTGAAGCACTTCGCCTTCAGCGATCACATTTACAGCTTCACTCATTAGACTAAGGATCTTTATAGATCCTAAGCTTGTCATCATTTGGAAAGAGCGGGTATAGATGAAATCACCAACCAATACACTTGCTGCATTTCCAAACTCTGCATTTGCCGTAGCTTTACCGCGGCGCATATCAGATTCATCAACAACATCATCATGTAATAGGGTCGCGGTATGAATAAACTCAATAAAAGCGGCTGCCATTGTGTGGTCTTTGCCTTCATATCCAAGTGCTTTAGCTGATAAAATGGCAAGAACTGGGCGTATACGTTTACCACCGCCGCTAACAATGTAAAAACCAAGTTGGTTGATTAACGCAACATCTGAGTTGAGTTGAGCTAAGATGGTCTCATTGACGATTGCCATGTCATCAGCCGTTAGGGCTTGAATAGCTTTAAAATCCATTATTCTTCCAGCAAGGTTAGGGCCTAAATCAGGCTTTATTATAATAAGTGATTAACTAAATAATACACTAAAATGGGGTTGGCAATACAGTCGAAAATTATCTCCTTATAGCTTAATGAGCACGTCGGCGATCTTTTCATCATTTTTCTTCATTTTTGGGTTGTCAGATTGAAATCATTCGCGTAGAATCCACGCCCTATTGATGACAAGTTTAACGCACACCAAAATTGTTGAGTAAACAAAATAAATGGTAGTGCGAAAGTAGCGGAGTAAAATATGTACGCTGTTTTCCAATCTGGTGGTAAACAACACCGTGTAAGTGAAGGTCAAACTCTTCGCTTGGAAAAATTAGACGTTGAGACTGGCGCAACAGTTGATTTCGACAACGTTCTTATGATTGCTAATGGTGAAGAAATCACTGTTGGTGCACCTCTAGTAGCTGGCGGTAAAGTAACTGCGGAAGTAGTTCAGCACGGTCGTGGCGATAAAATTAAAATCGTTAAGTTCCGTCGTCGTAAGCATTCTCGTAAGCAGCAGGGCCATCGTCAATGGTTCACTGAAGTCAGAATCACTGGCATCAGCGCTTAATTTAAGGAGAATAACAAATGGCACATAAAAAAGCTGGCGGTTCTACTCGTAACGGCCGCGATTCAGAAAGTAAACGTCTTGGTGTTAAGCGTTTCGGTGGCGAATCTGTTCTTGCAGGTAACATCATCGTACGTCAACGTGGTACTAAATTCCACGCTGGTACTAACGTAGGCATCGGTAAAGACCACACTCTTTTCGCTCTATCTGAAGGTAAAGTGAAATTTGAAGTTAAAGGTCCTAAAAACCGTAAATTCGTTTCTATCGAAGCTGAATAATAACTTTATAAGTTAATTCTAAAGCCCTGCCAATTGGCGGGGCTTTTTATTTATGGATAGTCACCAGTTAAGCACTCTTCATCTATAATTATATCCATCTTTATAGATATCAATGTTAGAGTACTTAACTAGTGACTATATTAATATATACGTAGCGTAAAGATCATTGACGATCAACGATTGAGACCTTATTCACTGGTCTACAGTAAATCAGCCGTACTTGATACTCGAATGCCCTTTTATCTAAGTGCTCTTGATTATTAATAAGTACCAACGCTACAGCTCGGAGAAGAAAATGAAATTCGTTGATGAAGCGACAATTAAAGTAGATGCCGGTGATGGCGGTAATGGGGTAGTTAGCTTTTGGCGTGAAAAATTCGTAGCTAAAGGCGGCCCTGACGGCGGTGATGGCGGCGACGGTGGCGATGT
>JAAGZR010000764.1 GCA_024206155.1 Aliivibrio sp. | reverse complement strand
TGCATACATGAGTAATGAGCAAGCTGCGTTGATGGCTACTATCGACGAAAGCGGTGACTACAATAAAGACATCGAAGCTGGTTTGACTAAAGCACTTGAGAACTTCAAGTCTACTCAAACTTGGTAATCGAGTTTTAATTAAGTAACCTTTTCGGAGAAGAGTCATGGCCGTTGGTAAAGAAATAAAAACCAAGATTTCGAGTGTTAAAAACACTCAAAAGATCACAAACGCTATGGAAATGGTAGCTGCTAGTAAAATGCGTAAAGCGCAAGATAGCATGGCAGCTTCACGTCCTTATGCGACAAATATACGAAATGTGATCGGTCATATCGCGCTTGGTAACTTAGAATATCGTCATCCATATATGGAAGAGCGTGAAGCTAAGCGTGTTGGCTATATTGTCGTCTCAACCGACCGTGGTTTGTGTGGTGGCTTAAATATTAACTTATTTAAGAAAGTACTTGCCGATGCAGCTGAAAAGCAAGCATCTGGTGCTGAAGTTGAATTTGGTGTAATTGGCGCAAAAGCCACATCATTTTTCAATAATATGGGCGCTAAAGTAACCTCACAAATATCAGGCTTAGGTGATAGCCCTTCACTTACTGAC